>DAINND010000182.1:0-6573 GCA_036736065.1 Ilumatobacteraceae bacterium | reverse complement strand
CGTGAGGGTGGACGTACCGTCGGCGCCGGCCGCGTCACCAAGATCATCAAGTGAGGAAGGCGGCGTCATGCCGAAGAACGACAAGCGGGTGAAGATCACCCTCGAGTGCACCGAGTGCAAGCGGCGCAACTACATCACGATGAAGTCGAAGATCAACGATCGCGAACGACTCGAGATGAAGAAGTACTGCTCCCATGACCGCAGGCACACCCTGCACAAGGAGACCCGCTGATCCATGACCCCTCGCGGCAGGTGGGACCGTTGGTCCCGGTTGCCGCGGAGGGAGACTGAGGGCAGGCTGGTAGCGTTGGCCTGCCCTTCCGAGGGCAGTAGCTCAGTTGGTAGAGCATCGGTCTCCAAAACCGACGGTCGGGGGTTCGAGTCCCTCCTGCCCTGCCCAGATCCCACGTGCCCGGCACGAACCGCCAGGAAAGCACCACCACGATGTCGCTCGATGACCTGAACCGTGAGCAGAAGCGCTCACTGAAGCGGATGGGGGCCCTCACCGAGAAGGGCGTCCCCACCCGCGCCCAGCCTCAGGCTCGGCGTACCGCCGACGAGCGGGTCGGGCCGGGCCAGTACCTGCGCGAAGTCCGTGACGAGATGCGCAAGGTGGCCTGGCCGAAGTGGCCCGAGGTCCGCAGGATGGCGATCATCGTGCTCGTCACGGTCGTGATCCTGACGGCATTCGTGGCCGGCCTCGACTCCCTGTTCGGCATCTTCTCCTCCTGGTTGTACGACTGACATGAACGACGAGCTCCTCTCCGACCACGAGGCCGACGAGACAGCGTCCGTGCCCGACACCGAGCCCGGGGCCGCGCCCGACGGCGATGTCGACGCGGCCATCGACCTGACGGCCGAGGCGGCCGCCGACGCCGAAGGCGACGGCGACGACGAAGAGGTCGTCGACGACCCCTGGACCCGACCGGGCAAGTGGTACGTCGTGCACACCCAGTCCGGGTACGAGAAGAAGGTCTCGGCCAACCTCGCCGCCCGCATCCTGAGCATGAACATGGAGGACCGGATCTACGAGACGGTCATCCCCATGGAAGAGGTCGAGGAGTTCAAGAACGGGCGCAAGCAGACCGTGCAGAAGAAGGTCTTCCCGGGCTACATCCTCGTGCGTTGCCAGATGGACGACGAGAGCTGGTACTGCATCCGCAACACCCCCGGGGTGACGGGCTTCGTCGGCCAGAGCCGGCACGGCCAGAAGCCTGCACCGCTGTCCAAGCGCGAAGTGCAGACCTTCCTCGCCGCGAAGGGCGACGGCACCGGTGGCATGCCGTCGCGCCGCAAGCCGAAGCTCGAGTTCGAGGTGAACGAGAGCGTGCGTGTGAAGGAAGGCCCCTTCGCCGACTTCACCGGCACCATCGCCGAGATCAACCCCGACCACCTCAAGCTCAAGGTGCTGGTCAACATCTTCGGTCGCGAGACCCTCGTGGAGATGGACTTCAGCCAGGTCGCCAAGCTCTGAGCGCCTGCCAGCACGAACACGACGAACCGACGGACACGAAGTAGAGGACACCCGCCATGGCAAAGAAGAAGGTCGCTGCGGTCATCAGGATCCAGATCCCCGCAGGCAAGGCCACCCCGGCCCCGCCTGTCGGCACCGCGCTCGGTCCGCACGGTGTGCCGATCATGGACTTCGTCAAGCAGTACAACGCCGCGACCGAGTCGCAGGTGGGCACGATCATCCCGGTCGAGATCACCGTGTTCGAGGACCGCAGCTTCACGTTCATCCTGAAGACGCCGCCGACGCCGGTGCTGCTGCGCCAGAAGGCCAAGCTCGACAAGGGCTCGTCCACGCCTGGCAAGAGCGTCGCCGGCTCGGTCACCGAAGCCGACATCGAAGAGGTCGCCCGCATCAAGATGCCGGACCTCAACGCCTACGACCTCGAGGCTGCCAAGCAGCAGGTCCGCGGCACGGCCCGTTCGATGGGCCTCAAGGTGAACGCCTGACCCAGCCGGGCCCGGCCCACACCGCCACCCACCACACCACCGCTCGACCGGGACGACCTCGCCCGGCGGCGACGACACACGAGGGAGACAGCACATGTCAGGCAAGAAGTACCAGGATGCGGCCAAGACCTTCGACCGCGACCACCTGTTCACACCCACCGAGGCGCTCGGCAAGGTGAAGCAGATGGCCTCGGCGAAGTTCGACGAGACCGTCGAAGTCGCCGTGCGACTCGGCGTCGACCCGCGCAAGGCCGACCAGATGGTGCGTGGCACCGTGGCCCTGCCGAGCGGCACGGGCAAGGACGTGCGCATCGCCGTGTTCGCCGCCGGCGAAGCCGCCGAGGCGGCACGCGCCGCCGGTGCGGAGCACGTGGGCGCCGACGACCTCTACGCGCAGGTCGAGGGCGGCATGATGGACTTCGACCTCGCCATCGCCACGCCCGACCTCATGCCCCTCGTCGGCCGCCTCGGCCGCGTGCTCGGCCCCCGTGGCCTGATGCCCAACCCCAAGACCGGCACGGTCACCCAGGACGTCGCCCGCGCCGTCAGCGAGTTCAAGGGTGGCAAGGTCGAGTACCGCACCGACCGCTATGGCAACGTCCACGTGCCGATCGGCAAGGCCAGCTTCTCGCCCGATGCGCTCGAGCAGAACTTCCGCGCCGTGCTCGACGAGCTGCAGCGCGCCAAGCCGGCTGCAGCCAAGGGTCGCTACCTCAAGAAGATCACGCTCAGCTCCACGATGGGCCCCGGCGTGAAGGTCGACACCACCCGCCTCCGGCCGGCGCAGCCCGCCTGAGTCAGCTGCCGGCCGGGTCGCTCGCCTTGGGCGGCCCGGCGTAGGCACGCGCCCCGACGGTGTCGGCACGCACCAGCTCCGCTGCCGCCCGGACGTGCTCGAGCAGATCGGCGCCTCCCGTGGCGTCGATGTGCGCGAAGAGCGCCTCGCGCATGCGCGGGTCCCAGTAGTTGCGCAGGTGGTTGCGCACGCCTTCGACGCGACGCGCCTGCGGGTAGGGGGCGAAGAAGTCGCCGATCTGGTTGGCCATCGTCACCAACCGTTCGGTGTCGATGAACGTCATGCCGGCACCGGGGTCGACGTCTTGGTGACCTCCACGGCGGTCACCTTGTACTCGGGGCAGTTGGTGGCCCAGTCGTCGAGGTTGCTGGTCAGGTTGTTGACCATCGTGTGGGCGAAGTGGAATGTCGTGTAGACGATGCCGGGGTTCACCCGCTCGCTGATCCGCACCGTCAGCTCCGTCGTGCCGTAGCGGCTCACGATGCGCGCCCGGTCCCCGCTCGACAGGCCGCGGGCGGCAGCGTCGTCGGCGCTGATCTCGAGCACGTCCTCGTCGTGCCAGGCGACGTTCGCGGTGCGCCGGGTCTGGGTGCCGACGTTGTACTGGCTGAGGATGCGGCCGGTGGTGAGCAGCAGCGGGTACTGGTCGTCGGCGCGCTCGCGGGTGGGCACGTACTGGGTGAGCATGAACGAGCCCTTGCCGCGGGGGAACTGCACCGTGTGCAGCACCTCGGTGCCCTCCGGCGCATCGGTGTTGCACGGCCACTGCACCGACCCCAGCTTCTCGATCTTCTCGAAGCTCATGCCGCTGTAGGCCGGTGACGTGCGGGCGATCTCGTCGAGGATCTCGCTCGGGTGGTCGTAGTGGCACTCGTAGCCCATGGCGTTCATCAACCCGACGGTGATCTCCCAGTCGGCGAGACCGCCGAGCGGTTCGACCACCTTGCGCACCATGCTGACGCGCCGCTCGGCGTTGGTGAAGGTGCCGTCCTTCTCGAGCGACGAGCTGCCTGGGAAGAAGACGTGGGCGAACTTCGCCGTCTCGGAGATGAACAGGTCCTGCACGATGACGCACTCCATGTTGCGCAGGGCCGCCTCGACGTGATGGCGGTTGGGGTCGCTCTGCACCGGGTCCTCACCCTGGATGTAGATGCCCTTGAACGTTCCAGCCGTCGCTGCGTCGAACATGTTCGGCAGGCGCAGGCCGGGCTCGCTGTCGAGCTCGATCCGCCACTCGTCTTCGAACGAGGCTCGCACGTCCGGGTCGGTGACGAAGCGGTAGCCGGTGAACATGTGCGGCCAGCTGCCCAGGCAGGATCCGCCCTGCACGTTGCCCTGGCCACGCAGCGGGTTGACGCCCACGCCCTCACGGCCCACCATGCCGCAGGCCATGGTGAGGTTGCCGAGGCACATCACGCCGGTCGAACCCTGGGAGTGCTCGGTGACCCCGAGGCCGTAGTAGATCGTGCTGTTCGGGCCAGCGGCATAGATGCGCGCGAGGCGACGGATGTCGTCGGGCTCGATGCCGGCCTCGGGGCCGACGACCTCGGGTGAGTAGCGCTCGTCGCCCACCATGCCCATCCACAGCTCGAAGTCGTCCCAGTCGCAGCGGGCCCGCACGAAGGCCTCGTCGTAGAGGCGTTCGGTCACCACGACGTGGGCGACGGAGTTGAGCACGAGCACGTTGGTGCCCGGGCGCAGTGCGAGGTGCACCTCGGCCTGGCAGTGGGGGCTGTCGACGGTCTCGGTGCGCCGCGGATCGATGACGAGGAGCTTGGCGCCACGGCGGATGGAGCGCTTCATCATCGAGCAGAACACCGGGTGGCCCTCGGTGGGGTTGGCGCCGACCACGAGCACCACGTCGGACTGGAGCACCGAGTCGAAGTGCTGGCTGGCGGCACCTGCGCCGAGCGTCGCCGACAGGCCGAACTGGGTGGGCGAGTGGCAGATGCGCGAGCAGTTGTCGATGTTGTTGTTGCGCAGGGCGACCCGCGCGAACTTCTGCATGAGGAAGATCTCCTCGTTGGTGCAGCGCGAGCTCGACACGGCGCCCACCGAGCCGCGCCCGTAGGTGGCCTGCAGGCGCTGCAGCTCCGACGCGGCGTGGGCGAACGCGGTCGCCCAGTCGACCTCCTGCCACGGCTCGTCGATGGAACGCCGGATCATCGGCGTGCGCACCCGGTCGGGGTGGTTGTAGTAGTCGAAGGCGAATCGGCCTTTCACGCAGCTGTGCCCGTGGTTGGCTTTGCCTTCCTTCCACGGGACCATGCGCACGACGCGACCCTCATGGGTCTCGGCCTTGAATCCACAGCCGACGCCGCAGTAGGCGCAGGTGGTGATGGTGCTGCTGTCAGGCTTGACCGGAATCGGCACGGTGGTACCCCCCTGGGAACAGGCTCTTCTCGATGAGGGCGTCACTGGGGCAGGCCTGCACGCAGGCGCCGCAGCTGACACATTCTGACGCGAGGAACGACTCGTCCTGGCTCGCGGCGACCTTCGACGCGAACCCTCGGCCGGCGATGGTCAGGGCGAAGGTGCCCTGTTTCTCCTGGCAGGCGCGCACACAGCGCGAGCAGACGATGCACTTCGCCGGGTCGAACAGGAAGTACGGGTTCGACTCGTCGACGTCGAGGTGTTGATGGTCTTCGCCACCGCGGTAGGGGTGGTCGGCGGGCAGCCCATCGGGGAGGCCCACCTGGGCCAACGTGCGGTGGAACTCGCTCCATCCGCCGTCGATGTCGCTCGCCGGGTAGTCGGACAGGTAGAGCTCGACCACGCCGCGCCGCAGCGCCTCGAGCCGTTCGCCGCTGGTGCGCACCACCATGCCGGGCTCGACCGGGGTCGTGCAGCTCGCCGGATAGCCGCGGCGGCCGTCGATCTCGACCAGGCACACGCGGCAGCTCCCGAAGCACTCGAGCGTGTCCGTGGCGCACAGCTTGGGCACCACGGCCCCGGCCGTGGTGGCCGCGAGCAGCACCGAGCTCCCGGCGGCCACGGTGGTCTCGACCCCGTCGATGCTCAGCGTCACCGGCTCACCGTCGCGTGGCGGTGTGCCGAGATCGATCCCGTCGCGCAGCGCGCGCAGCTCCGACCACATCTCAGCGAACCTCCCCGTTCGAGCCGGCCGCGCCCGGTGCGCTGCGCCGTTCGTCCCACAACTGCAGCGCCGACCGCACCGGATAGGGGGTGAGGCCCCCGAGCGCGCACAGCGAGCCGGACTCGAGCACGTCGCACAGCTCGTCGAGCTGACGGCGCATGCGGTCGGCCTGGTGGCCCGACGCGATGCGGTCGATCAGCTCGACACCCCGGGTCGAGCCGACCCGGCACGGCGTGCACTTGCCGCAGCTCTCGGCCGCGCAGAACGACATGGCGAACCGAGCCTGGGCGATGAGATCGACGGTGTCGTCGAAGACCACCACGCCACCGTGGCCGAGCAGGCCGCCGGCAGCGCTGATCGCTTCGTAGTCGAGCGCCGTGTCGAGCTGGGCGTCGGCGAAGTAGGCGCCGAGTGGCCCACCGATCTGGACGGCGCCCACGGGTCGACCGCTGCGCGTGCCCCCGCCGAACCGCTCGACGAGCTCGCGCAGCGTGATGCCGAAGGGCACCTCGACGAGCTGTCCACGGGCGATGTTGCCGGCGAGCTGCACGGGCAGTGTGCCCGCCGAGCGACCGACCCCGTGCGCGGCGTAGGCGGCCCCACCGTGGGCGAGGATCCAGGGCACCGACGCCAGCGTGACCACGTTGTTGACGACCGTCGGCTTGCCGTAGAGGCCCTCGAGGGCGGGCAGGGGCGGCTTGGGCCGGACCATGCCGCGCTT
>DAINND010000181.1:0-6586 GCA_036736065.1 Ilumatobacteraceae bacterium | reverse complement strand
CGTAGTTTGAGGTCATCCGTTCGTCGCTGTCCACCTTTCTCTCCTAAGCGATCGACACCCTCGCCGCCCGACTGTTCTACGCCCGGTCGCGCCCGGGTGACGCGTCGTCCGCGGCCCAACGCGGCACGACGACGAACAGCAAGTAACAGGGGACAGCGAGCAAGGCCACCGCAGCGATCGGCGCGACGTACTGGAGCGCCATCACGAGCACCACGACCGGGATCATCACCGTCATGAGACGACGACGCCGACCGTCGCGACGGATCGTCTCGAGATATCGGGCATTGTCACCAAACGGTTGGAACGACACCTTCATGTGCTGCATGTCCCCTTCGTGAAGCTGCCTGGGACCGGCGGGAGAGCGGCAGCGTACACCCTGACTTTCAGGCACTTCCCCTGAGCACGCGCATTCTGAGCACCGAGCACGACGTCAGGAACCCCTGGGCCCGACGTGCCGCGACATCGGCCCCCAACCCACGACGAGCGGTGTGGAGATCATCACCGGAAACCACAATGCATCGACGACGCGATCGGGCCAGGCCGAATCCACGAACGGGGCGACCACCATGCTCGTCAACAGCACTCCGCACGCCGCCGCCAACATGAGCAACACCCATCGCCGCGCAATCATCTCTTCGAAGTGTGTGTGTGTGTGTGTCATCCGTCCAGAGCCCCACACGACATGTCTGGCCGATCCGCCGCTCGGCGACGTCGACGGTGCCCGGTGACCCACCACCTCTCGGCACCGGCTCCGTCGAGGCCACTCACCTCGTGGCCTGAGGCTCCGGTGGGCGGGGCAGGCCGTTCGGCCACAGCGCCTGCTCGACGGCACGGCCGATGCGCAGCACGGTGTCCTCGCGCCAGCGGTGGCCGACGATCTGCAAGCCGATCGGCACACCCGTGTACGGCGCCTCTGAGTGCGCTCCGCACGGCACGCTCAGCGCCGGGCACGGGGCCACCAGGTTGAACACCCCGGTCATGTCGGGCGAGTGGTAGCGGCCGTCGTCGGGCTGGTCGAAGCGGTCGCGCACAGCCTTGACTGCGCTCACCGGAGGAGTGGCCATGGTGGGGCACAGCAGCGCCTCGCGGCCGGCGAGCGCACCGGACACCTTGCGCCAGGCCTCGGTGCGGCCGAGCTCGAGGCGCTTGTACTCGGTGGCGCTCAGCGAGTTGCCCAGCTCGATCAGGGCCACCACATCGGGGTCCATCCGGTCGGCCCACTCGTCGAGCAGGTGCCCGAAGTAGCCGGACATGAACACCCCCCACATCCGGATCCACAGCCACTCGTCCTCGCGGCCAAGGCCGACCTCGACCGGCTCGACGATCGCCCCGGCATCGGCGAGGGCCTCAGCGGCGGCGGTGACGGCTGCCGCGATCTCCGGATGCACCCACCACTCGCCGAGGTCGACGCTCAGGCCGATGCGCATCCCGCGCACGTCGCCGGGCGTGGGGCCGGACAGGTCGAGCGGTGTGGTGACCGACAGGATGTCGCGCTCGTCGGGACCCTGCGTGACGGCCAGGAACAGCCGGGCGTCGTCGACCGAGCGGGCCAGCGGACCGTGGTGGCTGAGGGTGTCCCACAGCCCGGGCAGCACGTCCATCGGGATCCGGCCGAGGCCCGGCTTCAGGCCGACGATGCCGCACCACGACGCGGGGATGCGCACCGACCCGCCCATGTCGCTGCCCTCGGCTAGCGGCACGCAGCCGGTGACCACGGCCACGGCGCTGCCACCCGACGACCCACCCGGGGCGAGGTCGAGCTGCCAGGGGTTGCGGGTGGGGCCGTGCAGCGGGCTGTCGGTCTGCAGCGCATGGGCGAACTCGGGTGAGGTGGTCGAGCCGACGATCACGGCGCCGGCCCGCCGCAGCGCACCGACGATCGCACCGTCGCGGTCGGCAACGACGTGGGCATGGGTGAGCGAGCCCATGGTGAACGGCCGACCGGCCACCGGGGTGGTCTCCTTCACGGCGATGGGCACACCGTGCAGCGGGCCGAGCGCCTCACCGCGGGCGACGGAGCCCGCCGCCAGCCGGGCCTCGTGGCGGGCCTCGTCGGCCCAGACCGATGCGAACGGCGTCAGGTGGGGCTGCACCGCGTCGATCCGGGCCAGCGCGGCCTCGACCAGCTCGACCGGCGACACCTCACCCGCTGCGACCGCTCGGGCCTGGTCGCGCGCGCTCGCCCACAGCAGTTCGTCAGCCATGCGTCGACGGTACCCGAGTGGCAGGGGTGGACGACTGCCGGATGGCGCTCCACCCGGCACCGGTCGGCGTGGCAGGCTGTGGGCATGGCGTGGTTGGTGAGCGAAGGCACCGTGATCGCCTCCGCAGAGGTGGCCGAGGGGCGGCGGGCCCGCAGCCGCGGCCTGCTCGGGCGAAGCGGCCTGGAGGGCGCGTTCGTCATCCAGAAGTGCCGGTGGGTGCACACGGTCACGATGCAGTTCCCGCTCGATGTGGCCTACCTCGACGCCGACGGCACGATCGTGAAGACCGTCCGCATGACGCCGCACCGTGTGGGCGTGCCGGTCTTCTCGGCGTCGTGGGTGGTCGAGGCCGAGGCCGGTGCCTTCGCGCGCTGGGGTCTGCACGTCGGCCAGCAGATCGAGCGGCAACCTCGCCGACCTCGCGCCGCGCGCCGTCGAGGCGCTGCAGGCCGCCGCGCTGATCTGCTGCGAGGACACCCGCCGCACGGGCAAGCTGCTCGCCCACGCCGGCATCCGCGGGGTGCCGATGGCGGTGACCAACGAGCACACCGAGCACGGGCGCATCGGCGAGGTGCTCGACCTGCTCGCCGATGGTCGCTCGGTCGCCCTCGTCACCGATGCCGGCACCCCGGGCATCAGCGACCCGGGCGAACGGCTGGTGCGGGCGGCGATCGACGCCGGCCACACGGTGAGCGCCGTGCCCGGCCCGGCCGCGTTCACCATGGCGCTGGTGGTGAGCGGGCTGCCGACCAGTCGGTTCGTCATGGAGGGGTTCCTGCCCCGGTCGGGCGCGGAGCGGGCCCGTCGGCTGGCCGAGGTCGGGTGCGAGCGCCGGACCGTGGTGCTCTACGAGGCGCCGCACCGGGTGGCACGCACGATCGCCGACCTGGCCGGTGTGTGCGGGCCGGAGCGCCGCGTGGTGCTGGCCCGCGAGCTCACCAAGCTGCACGAGGAGGTGTGGCGCGGCACGCTCGCCGACGCCCTCGAGCATCTCGGCGCACGCGAGCCGCGCGGCGAGTACGTGGTGGTGCTCGACGGCGCACCCGACGCCGCACCGCCCGACGACGACGCCATCCGCGACGCGCTGTTGGTCGCGCTCGCCGATGGCGAGTCGCGCTCGGGTGCAGTCGCTACCGTGATGGACACCCTGGGCGTCGCCAAACGGCGCGTCTACGACATCGCCACCACCCTCCCCCGATGCGCGAGCTCACCGACATCGCCAGCCCCGGCCCGAGCGCCGCGTTCTTCGACCTCGACCGCACCCTGATCAGCGGGTCGAGCAGCTTCGTGCTGGGCATCGCCGCGTGGCGAGCCGGCCTCGTCGACCGCGGTCAGTTCGTCCGCGACGCGGTCGACGCCGTGCGGTTCCGGGTCGCCGGGGCCAGCGACGAGACCAGCCACGGCGTGCGCGACCGCATCCTCGCCGCCGTCCAAGGTGTCCGCCACGACGACCTGGTCGGGCTGAACGCCGCCACCGTGCCCACGCTGCTCGAGAAGGTGCGCCCAGAGGCGCTGGCCCTGGTCGAGCGCCACCGTGAGGCCGGTCGGGCGACGTACATCGTGTCGGCCGCCCCGGTCGAGCTCGTCGACCCGCTGGCCCGGGCGATGGGCATGACCGCTGGCATCGGCACGGTGAGCGAGATCGTCGACGGCGCCTACACCGGCAAGCTCGTCGGGTCGTTCTGCTACGGCGAGGGCAAGGTGACCGCGATCACCGAGCTGGCCCGCTGGGAAGGTCTGCAGCTCGACCAGTGCTACGCCTACAGCGACTCGGCGAGCGACCTGCCGATGCTCACGGCGGTCGGGCACCCGGTGGCCGTCAACCCCGATGCCAAGCTCGAGCGCCACGCCCGGCGCAACGGTTGGCCGATCGTGATCTTCAGCCGCCGCACCAAGGCCGTGGTGCGCCGCAGCACCGAAGCCCTCGCCGCCACGGCGCTCGCGGCGGGCTCGTTCGCCGCCGGCATCCGCTGGGCCCGCTCGCACTGAGCGGCACCGGCCTGGGCCGAGCCGGGCCGGGCTCGGTCGAGCTCAGCCGAGCGGGGTGAGGCCGAGCTGGCGTGACTGGGCCACCAGGCGGCCCGCCGAGTCCCACACCTCGCCGTCTTCGTTCAAGAACCCGCCCTGCACCACCTGCGACCGGAACACGCAGCGCACCGGCCCGGGTGCGGGCACGCCGCGCACGTGCACGGTGTACTCCACCGTGGGCACCCACCCCACGGGCATGTCGAGGTGGAACACCGCCGGGGGCAGCGCGTCGCACGCCAGGAGCAGCGCGAGGGTGTCGACAGGGCGTCCGTCGGCGAACCCGAACCATCCGGCCAATTCGGCGACACCGCGCTTGCGGCCCTCCAACCACCCCATGTGCTCAGGGTGGATGCGCACGTCGAGGCGGTCCATCAGCGACACCGGCATGCCACCCTGCTCGGCCGTGCGCGGCACGCACTCCTCGAACGGGGGCAGCTCGGGCGGGCCCACGGCGAGGTGCTCGTAGGGGCTGTCCATCATCGCCAGGTCGCCGAACGCACCGAGCACCTGGATGATCGTGCCCCCACCCCGGTGCAGCCGTCCCGTCACGGTGGCGAAGCGCCGCCCCTCCTTGACGACCGAGCCCTCGACCTCGACCGGGCCGGGACGGCCCGGCGACAGGTAGTGGGCGGTCACGCTGATCGGGTCGGGGCGGCCGGCGAGTGCGCGCAGGCCGTTTGCGGCGAGCGCCAGCAGGTAGCCGCCGTTGGCGTTGCCACCGATGTCCCAGCCGTCGTGCAGATCGCCGGCACCGTCGACGATCCGGGTCGCCCGGTCGAACTCGAACTCGCTCATCGCCGCCAATACTGCCCGCCGCCCTCGGCGACGACACCATCGGTGAGCAGCCGGTCGAGGTGCTGGTGGATCGTGCGCCGTTCGACCGGCTCGCCGAACAGCGGCGGACGCGTGCCGGCGCGATAGACGATGCCGTGCTCGACGAGCTCGTCGAACGTCCGTGGCTCGGCGAGCAACGCGAGCAGCGCATCCTCACGACGCTGGAACGACTCGGCGTAGGCGTCGACGGCGGCGACGAAGGCGTCGTGGCCATCGACCACGCCCTTGTGGTGGAACGTCACGTAGTGGTCGGCCACGAGGCCGCGGACCATCTGCAGGGTCCGCTCGAACGCGCCGAGGTCGGACGCGGCGTCGCCGTAGTAGGCGCCGAACCCCGTGAGGTCGATGTCACCGGTCACCACCACACGCACGCCGTCGTCACCCTCGATGAGGTACACGCTGTGGCCCGAGGTGTGGCCGGGGGCGTGCACCAGGGTGATCGTCACCCCGCCGAGATCGAGCCGCGCGCCGTCGGCGAGGCCCTCCGCCTGCGGCCAGCCGACGAAGTGGAAGCGACCCGTGACGAGCTCGACCATCTGCGGCCACTGCGCCTCCGGAAGGCCGTAGAGCGCCATCAGCCCATCGACCGACCGCAGCGCCGGCAGGTCGTGGTGGTGCACCTTCAGCGCCCCCCACTGCACGGCCGACACCCCGGCCGCATGGTCCTCGTGCGTGTGCGTGAGCAGCACCGTGTCGACGACGAGCGGCGGGTCGAGGGCGCGCACCCCGAGCGACGGGTCGATGAGCGCGCTGCCGGAACTGCCCTGCACCAGCACCGAGTTGCCGTCGGGGTACTTGCCCTGTTCGTGGCCGAACAGCACGGTCGTGTGCTCGCCGAGACGGCGACGATCGGAAACCATGCGCCGAAGGTAGCCGCAGGCGCGTATCCTGTGGCCCGTGACCACGACTGCGACCTTCCGTCGAATGTGCCCCGGCTGCTGACCCCGCCGACGCCCGCCATTCCGCGAAAGGACACGCCGTGACCCGCTTCTACCTGACCACACCGATCTACTACGTCAATGCCCGGCCGCACCTCGGGCACGCCTACACGACGATCATCGGTGACGCCCTCGCCCGTTGGCACCGACTGCTCGGCGACGACGTGCACTACCTCACCGGCACCGACGAGCACGGTCTGAAGATCCAGCAGGCCGCCGACGCCGCCGGCAAGAGCCCGCAGGAGTTCGCCGACGGCATCGCCCCGCTGTTCCAGGACGCGTGGCAGCGCCTGCACATCACCAACGACGACTTCATCCGCACCACCGAGGCCCGCCACCGCGCCGGTGTGCAGGAGCTCCTGCAACGCTGCTACGACGCCGGCGACATCGAGCTCGGCGTCTACCAGGGCAAGTACTGCGTGGCCTGCGAGGAGTACTTCACCGACGACGAGCTGCTGCCCGGCGACCTGTGCCCGATCCACAAACGCGCCGTCGAGTACTTCGAGGAGGAGAACTACTTCTTCCGGCTCAGCCGCTTCCAGGACCGACTGCTCGACTGGTACGCCGCCCACCCCGGCGCGA
>DAINND010000180.1:0-6590 GCA_036736065.1 Ilumatobacteraceae bacterium | reverse complement strand
GCACTACACCCTTCGGGCCTACCACGAAGCCCATGACGCGCTGCTCTGCGTCCAGACCGGCGCCCTGCTGTCGGACCCGAAGCGGTTCAAGTTCGAGGGCCAGGAGCACTACCTGAAGACGGCAGCGGAGATGCGCTACCTCTTCCGCGAGGTGCCCGAGGCCTGTGACAACACTCTCTGGATCGCCGAGCGCGCCGACGTGACGATCGAGTTCGGCAAGCCGCAGCTGCCCAACTTCCCGCTCCCCGAGGGCTTTGCCGAGGATGGCGACTACCTCGACCACCTCACGTGGGAGGGTGCTCGGCAGCGGTGGGGAGACGAGCTGCCGCCAGCCGCCGTCGAGCGCCTCGCCTACGAGCTCCAGGTCATCAAGAACATGGGGTTCGCGAGCTACTTCCTCATCGTCTGGGACCTCATCAAGCACGCGAAGGACGCCGGCATCCGGGTCGGTCCGGGTCGTGGTTCGGCCGCCGGGTGCGCGGTCGCGTACTGCCTGCGCATCACCGACCTCGACCCGATCAAGTACGACCTGCTGTTCGAGCGCTTCCTCAACCCGAGCCGCATCTCGATGCCCGACATCGACATGGACTTCGACTCGCGATACCGCGACGAGATGATCCGCTACGCGGCCGAGCGCTACGGCCGGGATCACGTCGCACAGATCATCACCTTCGGCACGATCAAGGCGCGCAACGCGGTGCGCGACGCGGCCCGCGTGCTCGGCTACCCGTACGGCGTGGGCGACAAGGTCGCGAAGGCGATGCCGCCGCTCGTGATGGGTCGTGACACCCCGCTCAAGTACTGCTTCGAGGAGCACCCGAAGTACCTCGACGGCTACAAGGCGGCGAGCGACCTCCGGGCGATGTACGAGACCGACCCCGACGTGAAGCGCGTGGTCGACGTCGCCAAGGGCCTCGAGGGCCTCAAGCGCTCCGACGGCATCCACGCCGCCGCAGTGGTGATCACGAAGGACCCGCTCACCACGTACCTTCCCATCCAGCGCAAACCCGAGGCGGGCGGCAACCCCGAGGACGCCCCCGTCGTCACCCAGTTCGAGATGCACGGCGTCGAGGAGTTGGGCCTGCTGAAGATGGACTTCCTCGGTCTGCGCAACCTCGACGTCATCACCGACACGGTGCACATGGTGCGCGCCACCAAGGACCCCACGTTCGACATCGACGCCGTGCCGCTCGACGACCCCAAGGTGTTCACGCTGCTCGGCCGGGGCGACACGATGGGCGTGTTCCAGCTCGAGTCGCCGCCGATGCGGGCGCTGCTGCGCTCGATGGCACCCACCAGCTTCGAGGACGTCTCCGCCGTGCTCGCGCTCTACCGGCCCGGGCCGATGAGCGTGAACATGCACTACGACTACGCCGATCGCAAGAACGGCCGTCAACCGGTGTCGTTCTTCCACGAGGACGCCGCCGACGTGCTGAGCGACACCTACGGCCTGATGATCTACCAGGAGAGCGTGATGCGCGTGGCGCAGAAGTTCGCCGGGTACTCCCTTGCCGAGGCGGACAACCTCCGCAAGGCGTGCGGCAAGAAGATCCGCGAACTGATGGCCAAAGAGCGCGACAGCTTCGAGTCGGGCTGTGAGCGCACCGGATACGGCCGCGACCTCGGCAAGCAGTTGTTCGACGTCATCGAGAAGTTCGCCGACTACGCGTTCAACAAGAGCCACACCTTCGGGTACGGGCTCGTCACGTACCAGACCGCCTACCTGAAGGTGCACTACCCGGTCGAGTACCTCGCCTGCTTACTCACGAGCGTGAAGAGCAACCTCGACAAGGCCGCGGTCTACCTGAGCGACGCCCGGGCCATGGGGGTCAAGGTGCTCACCCCCGACATCAACCGCTCGGTGATGGACTTCGCGGCCCTCACCCCGGAGCAGGTCCCTGCCGACATCGCGCTGCCACTCGGCAGCCCTGGGGCGATCACCTTCGGGCTCTCGGCGATCCGCAACGTGGGGGAGGGCCTGGTCGCGCAACTGCTCGCCGAGCGCGACGCCGCCGGCCCCTTCGCCTCGTTCCACGACTTCGTCGAGCGGGTCCCGGAGCCAGTGCTCAACAAGCGCACGGTGGAGTCACTCATCAAGGCGGGGGCGTTCGACGCACTCGGCCTGCCGCGGCGCGGACTGCTGATGGTCTTCGAGCAGATCATCGACGCCACCGTCGTGCGTCGCCGCGAGCGCGACCAGGGTGTGATGAGTCTGTTCGGTGACCTCGGCGAGCCCGGATCCGGGTCGTTCGACGAGCGCATCGCTGTTCCGGACACCGAGTTCGACAAGGCCGATCGGCTGCGCTTCGAGAAGGAGATGCTCGGCCTCTACGTGAGCGACCACCCGCTGTTCGGTGTCGAGGCGGCATTGCGTCGCAAGGTCGACTGCAGCGTGGCCGAGGCAGCCGAGCGCGAGGACGGCTCGATCGTGGTGCTCGGCGGGGTGATCACCAACCTGGCGCGGAAGTTCACGAAGAAGGGCGACCAGATGGCGGTGTTCGTCCTCGAGGACCTCGATGCGTCGATCGAGGTCACGGTCTTCCCGCGGATGCTGGCCGAGCAGGGGCACAAGCTGAGCGACGACGCCATCGTCACGGTGCGCGGTCGGATCGATCGCCGTGACGAGTCGCGGCTCGGCTTCATGGCGCAGGACATCACCGTGCTCGAAGGCCTCGAAACGGGCGCGTCGCTGCCCCTGCACCTCCGGGTCCCGGCAGCGTCGCTGAGCGAGGCGGCGATCGGCCGTCTTCGGCAGATCCTGAGTGAGCACCCCGGCGACTCGCTCGTCTACCTGCACCTCGGCCAGGGGAAGGTGCTACGGCTGGCAGACGACTTCTGCGTCGATCTCGACCGGGTGGTGCCGGAGTTGCGCGTCGCCCTCGGCCATGACGCCGTCATGCTGTGAGGGCCCCAGGGGATGGCCCGGAGTGGCCCGGGACAGGCCGCTTGTCCGGGTCGGGGCTGCAGGTGGCAGAATAGGGGGCTGACGTTTCGTACGCGTCGTGCGTACCGGTTGTGTTCCGACCCCGACAGGAGAGACAGCAGTGGCGATCCAGGTGGAGACCAGGGACTGCGCAGCACTCACCGACGGTGATCTCGACGGCATGGCATCGATGGGTGGCGCCTTCGACATCGGAGCGCTGTCGAAGGCCAAGGAGGACTGGGTGCTGTGCACCCTCGCCCGGATCGACGGAGTGCTCCACGGGGTGACCTTCTCGACGCTCGAGCGGATCGGTGGCACACCCTGCGTGCTGATAGGCCTGCTGAGCGTCAAGCGCTCGTCCAAGCGCGACACCGTGCTGAAGGGCCTGATGAACGAGGCGTTCCACCGGGCGCTGATGGCCTTCCCCGACGAAGACGTCGTCGTCGGCGCCCGAATGGTGAACGTCGACGCCCTCGAGGCGTTCAAGCAGCTCGACGACCTCATCCCGCGGCCAGGTCATCGTGCCGTGGGCGAGGAGCGGGCCTGGGGCCGGCGTCTGGCCCGGCGCTTCGGCGTCGACTCGACCTATGACGAGCAGCGCTTCGTCGTCACGGCCAATGGCCAGAGCGGCTACATCGACTACGAGGTCGTGAAGCCGTCGAAATTCGTCCAGTCGTCGGCCTCGCTGTTCGAGGGGGTCCCCGTCGAGGCCGGGGGTGCGCTCATCGTCCACGGGTGGACGATGGCCGAGGACCTCGTCAGCCTCGGGTCGCGGCGCCCGGTGTGAGCGACTTCGCCGCCGTCGTGCGGCGTCGCCGGATGTGCCGGTCGTTCCGGCCCGACCCCGTCGATCCTCTGCTCCTCGAAGAGCTCGTCGAGCTGGCGTCACGTGCCCCGAGCGCCGGCAAGGCCCAAGGGTGGCACCTCGTCGTGCTCGAAGGACCGGACACCGAGCGGTTCTGGACGCATGCGTTCCCGGAGGAGCGGCGGGACGGCTTCGCCTGGCCGGGTCTGTTCCGGGCGCCGGTCATCGCGCTCGCGTGCGCAGACCCCGAGGCCTACGTCCGGCGCTACGCCGAGGACGACAAGCGGGCGACAGGGCTCGGTGCGGGCGCTGAGACCTGGCCGACGCCCTATTGGACCGTCGACGCCTCGATGTCGTTGATGACCCTGTTGCTCGCCGCTGAGGACGCCGGGCTCGGTGCGCTGTTCTTCGCCGTCTTCCGTGGCGAGCAGGAGTTGCGCCACGAGCTCGGCCTGCCGTCCGACGTGCAGGTGCTCGGCGCGATCGCCCTCGGGTGGCCGGCCGACGACGCTCGGGAGCGGGCCGGTCGCAGTGCCGGGCGCCGTCGACGCGCGGCGGAGGAGATCATCCACCGCGGAGGCTGGTGAGGGCCGCGCGCAGGCCCCGACGGCGTGGTAGCCCCCGTCCACGTGGATCATCGAACCAGTCGTGGCCGGGAACCAATCGCTGAGCATCGCCACGCAGGCCTTGGCGACCGCGGTCGAGTCGGTGACGTCCCAGCCGAGTGGGGCGCGGACGTCCCAGACGTCTTCGAACGCCTTGAAGCCGGGGATGCTCTTGGCGGCGATGGTCTTGATGGGGCCGGCGGCGACGAGGTTGCTGCGGATGCCGCGCGGGCCGAGCTCTTTGGCCAGGTACCGGTTGACGCTCTCGAGCGCCGACTTCGCGACCCCCATCCAGTTGTAGGCCGGCCAGGCGACGGTGTTGTCGAAGTCGAGGCCGACGAACGCTCCACCGCGACCCATCAACGGCGCGAACGCATCGGCAAGAGTCTTGAGCGAGTAGGCCGAGATCTGCATCGCGATCGCGACGTCGGGCCAGGTGGCGGCCATGAAATCGTCGCCCAGGCAGGCCTCCGGCGCGAACCCGATGGAGTGCAGCACGCCGTCGACACGCCCGTCGAAGTGGGCCCTGGCGTCCTCGCGCACACGCTCGACGTGCTCGTCGACGGTGACGTCGAACTCGACGACGGGGACGGGTGCCGGCAGCTTGCGGGCCGTCCGCTGGGTGAGGCTGAGGGCGCGGCCAGCTCCGGTCAACAACAGGTTCGCCCCCTCCTGCTGGGCCAGGGCGGCCACACCGAACGCCAATGACGCGTCGGTGAGCACCCCGGTGATGACGATGTTCTTCCCCGTGAGCAGACCCATGCGATCACGCTAGCCCTGTCGCACCCGGGTGATGCCGGACCGCCCTCTTCGGACGGCACCGTCGGGATGTGCAAGTCTGTGCCGATGCGCATCGGCATCCTCGGAGGCACCGGTCCGGCCGGGAGCGCGCTCGCTGCGCGGCTCGCCTCCATCGGCTACCAGACCGTCATCGGTTCACGGTCGAAGTACCGGGCGATGGAGGCGCGCGACACGATGGTGGCGAAGTGGCCGGAGATCGAGTCGTTGCTCGGCTTCGGCGACAATGCCGCAGCTGCCGACTGTGATGTGGTGGTGATCGCCACCCCGTGGGACTCGGCCGCGACCACGGCACAGGAGAACGCCGAGCTGCTTGCCGGGAAGATCCTGATCAGCATGGCCAACGCGCTGGTGCGCGTGGGGCACGAGTTCCAGCCGCTGGTCCCCCCGCGGGGAAGTGTCGCCGCCCATGTGCAGGCAGCGCTGCCGGCGTGCAGGGTCGTCGCCGCGTTCCACCATCTGCCGGCGACCGAGCTCGGCCACCTCGGTGAGCCGATCGATTCCGACGTGCTCATCTGCGGTGACGACCCGGATGCCGTGCAGACGGTGAGCGAGATGGTCGCCAAGATCCCGGGCTGCCGCCCGCTCGATGCGGGGGAGCTCTCCAATGCGACGGCGATCGAGGCGTTCACGGCGGTGCTCCTGCAGCTGAACGTCCGGTACAAGACCAGGGTCGCGCCCAAGCTCACCGGCATCCGGCGCGACCCGAGGATGCAACCAGCAGGATGAGCGAGCCATGACGATGCAGCTGTTCGACACGGCCCGGCAGGCCGTGGTCCCGTTCGAGCCGGGCCACCAGGTGCTCATGTACACCTGTGGCATCACCCCCTACGACGCGACCCACCTCGGGCACGCCGCCACGTTCATCGCCTATGACGTGCTGCAACGCAGGTTGATCGACAAGGGCCATGCGGTGAAGTGCGTGCGCAACGTGACCGACGTGGACGACCCGTTGTTCGCGAAGGCGCGCGAGCTCGGCGTCCATTACCTCGACCTCGCTGCCGGCGAGGAGGCCCGCTTCGAACGCGACATGGAGGCGCTGAACGCGTTGCCGGTCTACAGCACGCCGAGGGCGTCCTCGGCGATCCCGGACATCCGCGGGTTCATCGGGATGGTCCTCGACCGGGGCTTCGCCTACCAGGCGGGCGGCAGCGTCTACTTCGACGTCTCACGCTTCCCGGACTTCGGGTCGGTGAGCCACTACAGCACCGAGAAGATGATCCAGCTGGCCCGCGAGCGGGGCGGCAACGTCGATGACCCCAACAAGCGCCATCCCCTCGACTTCGTCCTCTGGCACCCCTCGGCGGACGACGAGCCGAGCTGGGACACGATGTGGGGCCCCGGTCGACCGGGCTGGCACATCGAGTGCAGCGCCCTGGCGCTGCGCGAGCTCGGGACCACCATCGACCTCCACGGCTGCTGCTCGGACCTGATCTTCCCGCACCACGAGTGCGAGCGC
>DAINND010000179.1:0-6657 GCA_036736065.1 Ilumatobacteraceae bacterium | reverse complement strand
CCCCGCCGTTCAAGCAGGCCGAGTTCGACATCATGTACGGCAAGGGCATCAGCCGCGAGGGCTCGCTGCTCGACATGGCCGTCGACATGGGCATCGTGAAGAAGTCGGGCGCCTGGTTCACCTATGACGGCGAGCAACTCGGCCAGGGCCGCGAGAACGCGAAGAGCTACCTGTCGTCGAACCCGGAGGTGATGGTCGAGATCTCCGATCGGGTACGCAAACAGGCCGGCCTCGGCGACGGCGTGGTCGACGAGTTCACCGACGCCGACGACGAGCCGATCGAGATCGACTGATCGCTGCGGCGCAGCATCACTCCGGGTCTCCGCTGGCCCGACCAGTGGTGCTGCGCCGCCGCTAACCTCCTGCGTCGTGACTCGTCGCTACGTCGTGCGCACCTACGGGTGCCAGATGAACGAACACGATTCGGAACGGATCGCCGGCCTCCTCGAGGCCGAGGGTTTGGTCGCGGTCGACGACGAGTCGGAGGCGGATGTGGTGGTGCTCAACACCTGCTGCATCCGGGAGAACGCCGACAACAAGCTCTACGGCAATCTCGGTCACCTCAAGGCCTGGAAAGAGCGCAGCGAGGGTCGCCAGATCGTGGTCGCCGGGTGCCTGGCGCAGAAGGACCGCGACCAAGTCCGCCAGCGTGCACCGTGGGCCGATGTCGTGCTCGGCACACACAACGTGCACCGAACGGCCGAGCTGCTGCGCCATGCGAGCGACCAGGGCCCGATCACGGAGATCTTCGACGAAGCGGTCATCGACGACCATGCCATGTTCCCCTCGGCGCTCCCAGCTCGGCGAGACACCGCCTACAACGCCTGGGTCACGATCCAGATCGGCTGCGACAACTCCTGCGCGTTCTGCATCGTGCCAGCGGTGCGGGGCGCCGAGATCAGCCGACCCTTCGACGACGTCGTCGGCGAGGTGGGGTCGCTCGCCGCGAGCGGCGTCACCGAGGTGACCCTGCTCGGCCAGAACGTCAACAGCTACGGCCGCGACCTCCAGCTCGCCGCCCGACGCGAGGGCGCCACCGAGGTGGCGCTGCGGCCACTGTTCGCCGAGTTGCTCACGGCGGTTGCGGCCGTGCCGGGGATCCGGCGTGTCCGCTTCACCAGCCCGCATCCGAAGGACATGCGCCCCGAGACCTTTGCGGCGATGGCGGCCTCCCCGGCGATCTGCGAGCATCTGCACTATCCGCTCCAATCGGGGTCGGACCGCGTGCTTGCCCTGATGCACCGCGGCTACACGGCTGCTCGCTACCTCGAGCGCCTCGCACAGGCCCGTTCGAGCGTGTCCGACCTTGCGGTGAGCACCGACATCATCGTCGGCTTCCCGGGCGAGACCGAGGACGACTTCGCTGCCACACTCGAGGTCGCAGCTTCGGCCGAGTACGACTACGCCTACACCTTCATCTTCTCGCCGCGTGAGGGCACCGAGGCAGCGACGATGGTCGATCGCTTCGTCGATCCAGCCGTCGTCGCCGAGCGTTTCGAGCGTCTGCGAGTGGTCGTGGAGCGCAGCGCCATCGCCAAGCATCGAGCTCGGATCGGGCGGGTCGAAGAGGTGCTCGTCGAGGGCCCGCGCCGGAAGGCCCCGCCGGTGCTCACCGGCCGCACCCGCCAGAACAAGCTGGTCCACTTCCGGCCCGCTCAGCCTGTGCGCACCGGCGCCTATGCGCTCGTCGAGGTGACGGAGGCTGCGCCTCACCACCTGAGCGGTGAGCTGCGCGAGGTGCTCGCGGAGCCGCTCCACAAGCGACGCCTCGACGTCGTGGCAGTGTGAGCGGTCCTGTCGTCGTCCTCGGCCCGACGGCGAGTGGCAAGAGCGATGTCGCGATGGCAGTGGCCGCAGCTGCTGCGGCGCAGCCTGCGGCCGCGCGGGTGGAGATCGTCGCCGGCGACGCCATGCAGGTGTACCGCGGCATGGACATCGGCACGGCCAAGCCCACGGCGGCAGACCGATCCGCAGTGCCGCACCATGCCATCGACCTCGTCGACCCCGATCGGGACTTCACCGTCGCCGAGTTCGCTGCAGCAGCGGGTGGCGCGCTCGAGGCCGTCGAGCGGCGGGGCCAGTTGCCGCTGCTGGTCGCTGGCACCGGGCTGTACCTGCGCTCACTGACCGACCCGATGGAGATGCCCGGTGTCTGGCCCGAGGTGCGTGCCGCGCTCGAGGCCCGCCTCGAGCGCGAGGGGCCGCATGCGCTCCACGACGAGCTCGTCGCGCTCGACCCCGTCGCCGCTGGTCGGATCGAACCAGGCAATGGGCGGCGCACCGTGCGCGCCCTCGAGGTGTGCCTCGGCAGTGGTCGAATGTTCAGTTCCTTCGGCCCTGGTCTCGACAGCTACCCGCCGACCCGATTCGCGCAGGTCGGTCTGCGCTGGCCGCGCGAGGTGCTCGCCCGACGGATCGAGGCGCGTGTGCACCGGATGATGGCCGACGGCCTGCTCGCCGAGGTCGCTGCGCTCGCTGCAGCCACATCGCTGTCGAGGACTGCTCGTCAGGCGCTCGGCTACAAGGAGCTGCTCGACCATCTCGACGGCCAGACCTCGCTCGGCGAGGCGGTCGACACGATCATCCTGCGCACGCGTCAGTTCGCCGTCCGCCAAGAGCGGTGGTTCCGCCGAGACCCACGCATACAGTGGATCGACATCCACGACGACCCGGTGGCCGAGGTCGTCCCGGTCGTGCTGGAGGTGATCGCCCGATGATGTTGTCCCTCGCCAAGTACCACGGATGGGGCAACGACTTCCTGGTCGCCGCCGACGGCGATCTCCCGGCGGGGATCGATCGGGCCGCACTGGCCGCGCGGCTGTGCGACCGTCGCCGTGGGATCGGGGCCGATGGCCTGTTCTCAGCGCGCCTGCGGCGGGCTACACCGCGGCAATGACCCTCTACAACGCCGATGGCTCCCGCGCCATGATGAGTGGCAACGGCATCCGCTGCTTCGCCCACCATCTGGCCCGGCAGTCGAGCAGCCTGGCCGAGCAGACGATCCTGACGGACTCGGGCCCGCGTCGGGTCTCGCTCGTCGCGTCGGGGCAGTCGGGCACGATGGAGGCGAGTGTGGGCATGGGACCGGTGCTGCCGATCCAGGCGCCCGAGGGGTGGGATCGGATCGGCGCCCACCCCGATCGACCGGTGGCGCATCTCTCGCTCGGCAACCCGCACACCGTGGTCGGCGTCGATGACGTGGCGGTGATCGACCTCGAGGGGCTCGGACGGGCCGTGCCCGAGACCACCCTCGAGGTCATCGCGCCGGGCCCCGAACCGCACGCCGTGACGATGCGCGTCCACGAGCGTGGCGCCGGAGTGACCGAGGCGTGCGGCACCGGGGCCTGCGCCAGCGCGTGGGCGGCGGTGTCGTGGGGCCTCGTCCCGGCGTCGGCCGACGAGGGCGGCGTCCACATGGTGGGCGGGAGCGCCCGCGTGCGCCTGCACCATCCGTCACCAGGCGAGGTCACCCTCACGGGCCCGGCGGTGCTCATCGGTGACGTCACGGTCGAGATCGATCTCGACGACCCGACGCTGTTCGGTCGAGCGGTGGCTTCGTGACCTCGCCCTACCAGGAGGCGCTCGGCGCCACCCTCATCGATCGCTCCAAACGGGAGCGCATCGTGCTCGTCGGGGTCACGCTGCCGCCGCACACCGACGACGACACCGAAGCGGGCCTCGACGAGCTGGCCTTGCTCATCGACACCGCCGGCGCCGACGAGGTGGGCCGGATGATGCAGCGTCGCGACACCCCGGACCACACCTGGTACATCGGCAAAGGCAAGGCCGAGGAGCTGAAGGAGCTCTGCCTGGCCGTCGATGCGGACACGGTGGTGTTCGACAACGACCTGAGCCCGGCCCAGCAGTACAACCTGGAGAAGCTGCTCGGACGGACAGCGATCGATCGCACCGCCGTGATCCTCGACATCTTCGCCCAGAACGCGCACACACTCGAGGGCAAGGCGCAGGTCGAGCTCGCCCTCTTGCGCTACCGCCTGCCGCGGCTGCGGCGGGGCATCGGGGCCAAGCTCTCCCAGCAACGCGGCGGCGTCGGCAGCCGCTTCGGCGGTGGCGAGACCAAGCTCGAGGTCGATCGGCGGCGGATCAAGAACCGCATCGCCACGCTCGAGCGGGAGCTCCGTGACCTCGGCAACACCCGCGCCCTGCAGCGCAAGGGGCGGGCGCGCAGCGGCCTCGCGGCCGTCACCATCGTCGGCTACACCAACGCCGGCAAGTCGACGCTGCTCAACCGGCTCACACGCGCCGGGGTGCTCGCCGAGGACCGGCTGTTCGCCACGCTCGACCCGACGACGAGGCGACTGTCGCTGCCGGGTGGTGAGCCGGTGCTGCTCACCGACACGGTCGGGTTCGTGCGGCGCCTTCCCCACGGCTTGATCGAGGCGTTCAAGAGCACGCTCGAGGTCGCGAGCAGCGCCGACTTCCTCGTGCACGTCGTCGATGCGTCAGCGGCGGACCCGGAGGGCCAGATCGACGCCGTGCACACCGTGCTCGACGAGATCGGGGCGCGGCAGGTGCCCGAGCTCGTCGTGTTCAACAAGGCCGATCTCGTGCCCGACGTGGCCGAGCATCTCGTCGACCAGCACGAGGGATCGGTCGCGCTGAGTGCTGTCACGGGTGAGGGCGTCGAACGATTCCTCGCGGTGCTGGCCGATCGGCTGCGCTCCATCGGCACGGTGACCGAGCTGTTCGTCCCCTACGAACGAGGCGACGTGGTGGCTGCCATCCATCGCGAGGGCGAGGTCGTCTCGACCGCGCACGAAGCCGGGGGTCTGCGGATCCGCGCCCGTCTTGCCGACGCCTCGGTGGGCCGCCTGTCCGAGTTCGTCGTCGACGCCCCCTGAACGATCGGGTGCCACGGGAGTACCCGACCCGGCACCGGATCGGGCAGGATGGAGCCATGCCGTCCGCCGAGGGCTTCGTCCCGCCGCCGTACCCCTACGACCGCCTCGACCGCTTCTCGGCGCTCGCGGCGCGCCTCGAGGGGGGCGTGGTCGACCTGTCGATCGGCACGCCGTGCGATCCTCCGCCTGGGTTCGTCATCGATGCGCTCGCCACCTCGAACAGTGAGCGGGGCTATCCGCCGAGCATCGGGACGGCAGCCCTGCGCACGGCGGTCCGCGACTGGATGCGCCGTCGCTTCGAGCTCGACGTCCCCGTCGAGCAGATCGCAGCATGCGTGGGCACCAAGGAGTTCGTGGCGACGACGCCCCACTACCTGAAGCTGCGCACCCCCTCGCGCGACACGGTGCTCTACCCGTCGGTCGCGTACCCGACCTACGAGATGGGAGCGATCCTGGCCGGCTGCCGCCCGGTGGCGGTGGCGATGCGCGCCGACGGGACGATGGACCTCGACTCGATCGATCCGGGGGACGCGGCGCGGGCGCTGCTGCTCTGGGTCAACAGCCCGTCCAACCCCACCGGGGCGCTCGATGACCTCGCAGCAGCGGCGGGGTGGGGGAGACGGCACGGGGTCCCGGTGCTCAGCGATGAGTGCTATGTCGAGTTCACCTGGGACGGCCCGGGCCGCACGATCCTCGAGCATGGCCTCGACGGCGTCATCGCCGTGCACTCGTTGTCGAAGCGCTCGAATCTCGCCGGTCTCCGCGTGGGCTTCTACGCAGGCGACGCCGAGCTGGTGGACTACCTGAAGGAGGTCCGCAAGCACGTGGGGATGCTCGTGCCCGGACCGGCTCAGGCTGCGGGTGCTGCGGCCCTCGCCGACGACGCGCACGTGACGGTGCAGCGTGACCGCTATCGCCGCCGGCTCGAGCGGTGCGCAGCAGTGCTCGGCACCTGGTCCGGCATCGACGTGCCGCTGCCTGCCGGTGGGTTCTACCTGTGGTTCGATGCCGGGGACGGGTGGGCGTTCGCCGAACGTCTCGCCACCGAGGGAGGGGCGATCGTGAGCCCCGGCGACTTCTACGGGGCCGGAGGGGCCAACAACGTGCGCGTCGCCGTGGTACAACCTGACGACCGCATCGAGCTCGTCGCTCGTCGATTGGGGGTGCAGTGATGGTCCAACCGACGTATCCCGCGGGGCCGGCGGGCCAGTACCAGCCGGGGCTGCCGGCGGCGCCGGGACGCACCGGTGCGATCGCCGCGGCGCTGTGCGTGCTGCTCGTCGGCCTGCTCGGCGGCATCGCCATGCTGCTGCTCAGCGGTGCCCGTCGCGAGGCCACGGTCGAGGGGTTGGCGCGGGCCCCGATCGGGTGCACGACGACGCTCGACTTCGCGAAGGCGGGCACCTACGTGGTGTTCGTCGAGACCCGCGGGACCATCGGCGCCGTGCGTGGCGACTGCCCGAACGCCAACCGCAGCTACGACCATCAGGGCCAGGCGCCGGATGTCGAGGTCGACCTCGTCGACCTCGACGGCTCGTCACTGGCGCTCACCGCCGATCGCTCGATCACCTACGACGAGTCCGGGTTCGTCGGCTCGTCGCTGGCCCGGGTCGAGGTCAGCGTCGCCGGTGAGTACCTGCTCACGGCCACCTCGGACGTGAGCGACGTCGTGGTCAGCATCGGCAAGACCCCCGACGATGCGGCCTCCGTGCTCACGGTCGGCGGCTATGTCGCGATGGCTGAGGGTCTGCTCGTCGGCGGTGTCATGCTCGCCCTGGCCCTGCGCCGCCCGCGC
>DAINND010000178.1:0-6658 GCA_036736065.1 Ilumatobacteraceae bacterium | reverse complement strand
CGGCACGGCGGCGAAGGGGCCGCCGGTCCCGAGGTGATGCGCTCAGCGGCTCGCGGCGTCCGAGTTGCGGTCGCCGAGGGCGACGCAGCCGTCGACGAGCAGCTCGAGGCCGAGACGGAACGCCGCGTGGTTGTCGGCCTCCACTCCGGCGCACGAGCGGGTGAACGGCTCGAAGGCCGCGTGGCCGAGCGAGCGGTGGCGCTGCCGGCGGACCTCGAGGTGGTGGGGTGCCCCGCCGAGGTCGAAGGCCTGTGTGCCCACCACGTAGCTCTCGAGCATCTGGAAGCAGCAGGCCAGGGCGTCGCCGTCGAGGCCGAGCTCCTCGAGGTCGGCGATGACCAGCGCGGCCAGGTCGTGGGCGTGCGGCGCAGGGGCGGTGATGGTGGTCATCGCCGCCACCACGTGGGGATGGCGCTGGAGCACCTCCCACAGCGCCGAGAGCCGTTCGATCAGCTGATCCCGGGGTGTCGTGGAGCGGATCGTGGCGCGCAGGGCGACCTCCGTGACGATGGCGTCCTTCATCGCGACGACGAGCGCGTCCTTGTCGCGGAAGTGGCGGTAGACCGCGGTGTGGCCGATGCCGAGCGTGGCGCCGAGGGCGCGCAGCGTCAGTGCGGCGAGGCCGTGCTCGTCGACGAAGCGGATCGCTGCGGCGACGAAGTCGTCACGCGTCAGAGGCTGCGTCCGGCGGCTCATCGGCGCAAGGTACCAGTCGTCGTCCCACACCTCACCTGCCCACGAGTGCACCGGGGCCGGCGGCGGCTGCGACCTCGCCCTCGTCGAGGGTCTCGTGCGCGAGCAGGGCCGTGGCGAGCCGGTCGAGGGCGCTGCGGTTGCTGCGCAGCAGCTCGAGCGCCCGCTCGTGGCACTGCTCCACGACGGCGCGGGCCTCGCTGTCGACGAGCTGGCGGGTCGCTTCCGACGGCGATCGCGGATCGAGGGTGCCGACGCCGATGTCCGCCCCGGCCTCGGGGATCACGGTCACCGGACCGATCGCCGGCGACATGCCCCACCGGCCCACCATCTGGCGGGCGAGCACCGTCACCTGCTCGAGGTCGGCCTCGGCGCCGGTGGTGAGGTCGCCGAACACCAGCTCCTCTGCCGCCCGCCCCCCGAGCGCACCGGTGATCCGGCCGCGCAGGTAGGACTCGCTCATGCCGTAACGGTCCGAGCTCGGGCTCTGGAAGGTCACCCCGAGTGAGCGGCCCCGAGGGATGATCGACACCTTGCGCACCGGGTCGGCGCCCGGCTCGAGCAAGCCGATCAGGGCGTGGCCAGCTTCGTGGTAGGCGGTGCGACGCCGGTCGTCCTCGCTCAGCATGATCTTGCGCTCGGCGCCGAGGACGATGCGTTCGAGCGCTTCGGCGAAGTCGCCTGCGTCGACGGTCTGGTGCCGATGGCGGGCGGCGGTGAGCGCGGCTTCGTTCACCAGGTTGGCGAGGTCGGCGCCCACCATGCCCGGTGTGGTCGCGGCGATGGCGCCGAGGTCGGTTCCGGGTGCCAGCGGCACGGCCCTCGTGTGCACGCGCAGGATCGCCGTGCGCCCGGCCAGGTCGGGAGGACTGAGCACGATCCGTCGGTCGAAGCGACCGGCGCGCAGCAGAGCCGGGTCGAGCACGTCGGGCCGGTTGGTGGCGGCGAGCACGATGACACCCTCGTTGCCGGTGAAGCCGTCCATCTCGGTCAGGATCTGGTTGAGCGTCTGCTCGCGCTCGTCGACGCCGCCGAAGCTGGCGGTCGCCCCACGTGCCCGTCCGATCGCGTCGAGCTCGTCGATGAAGACGATCGCCGGTGCGACGGCTTTGGCCCGGTCGAACAGGTCGCGCACCCGGCTGGCGCCGACACCGACGATCATCTCGATGAACTCCGACGCGGACATCGAGAAGAACGGCACCTCGGCCTCCCCGGCGACGGCGCGGGCGAGCAGCGTCTTGCCGGTGCCCGGCGGGCCCATGAGCAGCACCCCTTTCGGCGGTCGGGCGCCGAGGGCGCGGAAGCGGTCGGGTGAACGGAGGAAGTCGACGATCTCGACCAGCTCGTCGCCGGCCTCGTCGATCCCGGCGACGTCGGCGAAGGTGGTGTGCACCGTGCCGGCGTCGGTGCGCACGGCCCGCGACCGGCCGAGCCCGCCGAGGCCGCCGAGGCCGCTGAGGCCACCGCTGGCCCGGCGGATCAGCCACACGTAGCCGCCGATCAGCAGCAGCACCGGGGCCAGGTTGACGAGCAGCGCCCACCACCACGTCGCCCCCTCCTCGGCCGGCTCGGCGTGCACGTCGGCGCCGTTGTCGACGAGGGTCGTGAGCACGTCGTCGTCGGCGAAGGCAGGTCGAACCGTGCGGAACTCGGTGAGTGGATCGCCGTCGCCGGGGAGGTCGACCTGGCGGCGGAAGGCACCCGTCAGCTCGTCGCCGCGCACGGTGACCGATGCGACGTTGTCGGCGTCCACCTCGGTGCGGAACGTCGACCAGGGCACCTCGGTGACGTCCGGCTCGGCGACGAACAGCCGGCCGACCAGCAGCTGCGCGACCACGGCCACCGCGGCGAGGGCGAGCAGCCAGCGCCACGACCAGCGCCGTGGCTCGGACGTCTGCGCGGGCCCGCCCGATGCCGGTGGACGCGCCGGTGGGCGCGCCGGCGGCAGGGGTGGTGGCGGCGGGACGGCGGGCATCTCCCTGCAGTGTCGGCCCGTGTTGCCCCGGCGTGACAGGGCCGAACGGGCCGTGAGTACGCTGCGGCCATGACCGACCCGTTCCCCACCGGCACTCGTCTGGCCGGCAAAGTGGCCCTCGTCTCGGGCGGCGCCCGTGGCATGGGCGAAGCATTCGCCCGCGCGATGGTCGCCCAGGGGGCGCAGGTGATGATCGGTGACCTGCTCGACGCCGAGGGCCGGGCCCTCGCCGACGAGCTCGGCGACGCGGCTGCGTTCGTGCACCTCGACGTCACCGACCGCTCCCAGTGGGAAGCGGCGGTGGCCGCGACGATCGGGCGCTTCGGGTCGCTCAGCGTGCTGGTCAACAACGCCGGCATCGCCGACTTCGCTCCCATCGGGTCGTACACCTACGAGCAGTGGGACCGGATGATCGCCGTCAACCTCACCGGTGTGTTCAACGGCATCACGGCATCGGTCGACGCGCTGGTCGCGTCCGCGCCGAGCTCGATCATCAACATCTCCTCGACGGCCGGGCTGCAGGGCTACAGCGCGTTGCCCGGCTACAACGCAGCGAAGTTCGGCGTGCGCGGCCTCACCAAGTCGGTGGCGCTCGACCTCGGGTCGCGCAACGTGCGCTGCAACTCCGTGCACCCGGGTGCGGTGGCCACGCCGATGACCGCCGGGCTCGACACCGCGCAGAAGCACGTGGCGCTGAAGCGCATCGGCCAGCCCCACGAGCTGGCTGCGCTCGTGGTGTTCCTCGCCAGCGACGAGTCGTCCTACTCCACCGGCGCCGAGTTCATCGCCGACGGCGGTGAGCTCGCCGGGCTGCCGCGGGGCGCGTTGCGCTGATCCGGCGCCGTCGCCGCCGGGCGATCAGGTGGCGACGATCCACACGGCGCCGAACTGCGCCGCAGCGGCCACCACGGTGAAGGCGTGCCACACCTCGTGGTACGAGAAGACCGCGGGCGACAGGCGCGGCCAGCGACGGTGGAACCCGATCGCGCCGACCGTGTAGGCGATGCCGCCGACGATCAGCAGCACGACCGGCCAGGCGCCCTCGCGCCGCCACAGGAACGGGATGGCCACCACCCCGATCCACGACAGGGCCATGTAGAGCACGCCGGTGACGAGCCGTGTGCGGTCGAAGGCCACGAACTTGAGCGCCCCACCCACGACCGCCCCTGTCCAGACGATGGCGAGCATCGGGATGCCCCAGGCCCGCGGCATGGCGAGCAGGCACACCGGGGTGAACGACCCGGCGATGGCGGCGTAGATCATCGCGTGGTCGGTGCGCTGCCAGATGGTGCGGGCGCGCAGGGTGTGCACCCAGCGGTGGTAGGTGGTCGAGGCGGTGAGCATCGAGCACAGGCCGACGGCATAGACGATCACGGCGGTGCGGGCCTCGGCGCCCTCGGCGAGCACCACGAGCAGCGCCATCGCCGGCACGGCGGCCACGAGCGTCCACTGGTGCAAGCGGCCGCGCCAGACCGGGCGCGTCGGCGTGCCGAGCGGCACATCGAGCCCCACAGCGGCTCGGGCGGACAGTGTGTGGTCCACGACCATGACGGTCCCAGTGTCGCAGCCACGCGCCCGCATCGTCGGTCAGTTCTCCCAAGGTTCATCGAGGTCCGCCGCCCCCGCTCGGGCCGTAGGTCCCTGGCCGGTCGCACTGCGCCCTGCGATGCTGACGGCATCCGACTCGAGGGGGTCTCATGGCAGCACCGTCGTCCCACGCAGTCGACACGACACCACCGGCCGATCCGGTCGCGGCCCGCTTGGCGGACTGGGAGCGCGCCGGCCTGATCGACCACGCGCAGCGGGTGGCGATCACGGCCTACGAGCAGCAGCGCAGCGCGAGTGCAGGGCTGCCCGCGCCGACCGTCGCACCGGCGTCGGGCCTGCCCGTGCCCGGCGGGTCGGGCCGGCGGGTTCCCGCCGCAGCGGAAGCGCTCGGCTACCTGGGCGGTGTCCTCGCCCTGGTGGGCCTCGGCCTGCTGCTGTCGCGGGTGTGGGAGGACCTCGGCGCCTGGGGCCGCGTCGCCGTGCTGGCCGGCACCTCGGTCGGTCTGCTCGTGGTCGGTGCGCTCGTGCGCGCCGGGCGCGATCCGGCGCTGCGCAGGCTGCGCGGCTTCCTGTGGCTGCTGTCGACGCTCGCCGCGGCCGCCGCCGCAGCGGTCGTCGCCGGCGATGTCGTCGATCTCCGCGGCCCGGCGGTGGGCGCGGCTGCGGCGGGCGCCGCACTCGTGCACGCCGGCGCGCTGTGGGCCGGCCGACCGAACCGGGTGCTGCAGCAGGCCAGTGCGCTGGTCGCGCTCCCGCTGCTGGTCGGCACACTGCTCACCCGGGTGCTCGACGACGCCCCTGCCGCAGTCGCGGTGTGGATCGTCGGTGCAGCCGTGCTCGGTGCAGGCGTGCGCCGGATCACCTCGACCCCGCAGGTCACCGCCGTCATCGGTGCGGTGACGCTGGTCGCCGGGGCCAGCTTCATGAGCGCCGACTGGCGCTCGGCGGGCCTGCTGCTGCTGGTGGCGAGCGCGCTCGCCGTGGCCGCGATCGCCGCGTACGACGCCCTCGTCCCCGCCCGGCTCGCGCGGTGGGCGCTCGGGCTCGTGGCCGCCATGGCCCTCGCCGGTGGGCTGCCCAACGCCCTCGCCCACTTCGCCAACCAGGCCGGCGTCGCCACCGGCCTCGTGACGTGGGCCGTCGGGGCCGGCCTCCTCGTGCTCGGGCTGACCTGGCGGGTGTTGCACGGCCGCCCGCTGATCGTGCTCGTCGGCGGGCTCACCATGGTCGGCGGCGCGGCGCTGTGCGGCACCCAGTCGGTCACCTTCGCCACGCTGTTCGGCCTGGCCACGGCGATCGCGATGGTGGCCCTCGGCACCCGGCCGGGCACCGCGGTGATGTCGTTGTTCGGCTCGCTCGGCCTGCTCGTCAACGTGCCGTGGGCGGTGAACCACTTCTTCCCCGGCGAGGGCCGCGCCCCGCTGCTCATCTTCGTGTCCGGTGCGCTGATCATCGTCGTGGCCGTGCTGCTCGCCCGTTCGGGTGCGCGCATCCGCCGCGAGCTCGGCAGCGCGCCGAGCGCCTAGCTCAGGGCTCTCCGGCGGCGCGGCGCAGGTCCTCGGCCGCCTGGCGGACCTGCCAGTCGCGGTCCTCGAGCGCCGCGGTGAGCGCGGTGTCGACCTCGGGCCCGTCGAACGGCGCCAGGGCGAGCACGGCACGCCGACGCACCGCCGGCAGGTCGCGGCAGCCGTGCAGGATCGCCGGCAGGCCACGCGGGTCGCCGAGCGCTCCCAGGGCGGCAACGGCCGACTCGCGGATCAGTGCTGCCTCGGACTGCTCGGCGAGGACCAGCAGCCGGGCCAGGACGGCCTCGCTCACCTCGACGTGCTCGCCGCAGGCCCATGCCGCGTGCTCGACCACGGTGGGGTCGTCGTCGTGCAATGGGCCGAGCAGGTCGATGCCCGGTCGGGTCGCGGCGACCTCGACGGCACGGCGCCGCACCACCGGATCGGGATCGACGAGGGCGACGACGAGCCGGGCGTCGTCGAGGATGCCCAGCCGGTCGGCGGCGCCGACGGCCAGCTCGCGCACCACGGGGTCGGCGTCGTCGAGCGCCGCCGCGGCCGCCGCGCGGTCGCCGCCGTGCCCGGCTGCGGCGACCTCGCGCCACCGGGTCTGTCGCGAGGGGCTGGACATGGACGGGCGCCGGCTCAGCTGCCGAGCATGTCGGTGAGGGTGATCACCACGTAGGCCACGGCGGCCGAGAGCGCGATCGCCAGCACGGCGCCCGTCACGGCCGTGAGGGTGCTCGTCGCGACGACGGCCCAGATCCGCCGCCAGAGGGGGGTGCGGCGGGAGGGGCGCACGGCGGTGGGCGCGAACCGAAATGCGAGCGCACGCATCGCAGGCTACGCTGTTCTCCCCCCCGCCGCCCCGCTCCCGCCAGCCGAAGCCGGCGCCCCCGGTCCCGATCGATGCACCTTCTCCGTGTCGGGCGAGTAC
>DAINND010000177.1:0-6684 GCA_036736065.1 Ilumatobacteraceae bacterium | reverse complement strand
GACGAGCGGTGCGTGCTGGGGCCGCTAGCGGTCGGCTGAGCGCGCTCAGCCGCCGGTGCAGGGGGCGTCCCCGCAGACGTCGAGGAGCGTCCCGCTCAACAGGAACGTGAGCGCTTGGGTGAGCACGCGCTGCTCGGAGCTCGGCGCGCCGTGTGGATCGCTGCCGTGGTCGATGCTGTTGGGCGGCAGGTTCACCGTGGGTGGCGCAGGCGTCCCGAAGTCCCAGACGAACATCGCCGCTCGATCGATGGTGTCACCGAGGGCGGGGATCCCCCACTGTGGCTCGACCTCGGGGCTGCGGCCGGGCCCGAGCGATGGCCGGTGGACCGCGGCCCCGATCGTCCTGGCGAGGATGTCGGTGCTCACGTTGGCCACCTGGTGGTCGCCGAACGATTGCACCAGCAGCACCTGCTTGGGCTCGGTGCCCGGGTACGGGTCGGTGGTGAGGTGCTGGGCGTACCCGCTGTTCTCACCCCGGTCCCACAGCAGTTGGATGAGTTGCAGCGCGATGGCCCGGTCGACGGGCGCGGTGTACGCCTGGTCGAACACCGCCTGGAACTGGGGCCAGTTGCTCGAGCGGGTGAGCAGCAGGGCGTAGTTGATGCCCGGGACGCCGAGCAGCGCGCGGGTCCACTCGGTGGAGACTGCGCTGGTGGCGCCTCCGAGGATGCCGCCCTGGCTATTGCCGACGAACTGGGTCGAGCCTGCGGCGATGATCGGGGCGCCGGCAGGCGGCTGGAACGCGGGATCGCTCGCCAACGAGCGCTCGTCGTTGAGCGCTCGCCCCAGGAACAGCATGTTGAGGTGGGCCTGGAGCAGACGGTCCGGCAGGGTCGCGAAGCGCGAGAGGTCGGCGAGGATCCCGGCGACCGTGCCGAGGTCGTCGCGCGACATCCCGATCCAGTCGGTGGCGCACGCACCGGCGACGCCGATCGATGCGGCGAAGGACAGCACGTCGACCTCGCCTCGGCCGCCGAGCAGGCCGTGCCCGTAGACGATCACGGGGACGGGGCCCGCTGGCTCGATGGGTAGCACGCACCGGACCGCAGCCGGGTAGGTCGGTGTGGTGGGGTTGCGGCTCGGACGACCGTCTGCGTCGAGCAGGAGCGTCGCCCCGCTGCTCCCGTCGCCCGAGAGGTAGAGCGGCACGTCGAGCACGGCGTCGACGGTGCGCACCCCGCCGTTGTCGGCCACCGACTCGACACGGAAGGACGGTGCTGCGCCGTCCAGGCCGGCGTACGCGTCGTCGCGCATCGCGAGGAGTCGGCCGCTCAACGATTCGGCGCTGGCGACGGTGAACTGCCAGCGGTCCGTCGCCGGGACGAGGGGCGCGCCGGCGGTGTCGACCAGCTCGCCGATCGAGACCTCGTAGGTGTGGCCTTCGGTGAGTGCGGCTGCAGGGTGGACCATCAGCAGCCGGTCGGCGTCGTCGGCTGCCTGCGCATCGAGCTCGGCGAAGTAGGGCCACCGCTCACCGGTGACGGTGTCGGTGATGCGGATCGGGGCCTCGTCGGCCAAGGACGCCCCGATGTCGGTGCTCCCGGCGATCCCGCTGGCCGCCGGATCGAGGCCGGGAAGGTCGACGAGGATGACCGAATGGGGTGAGAAGCCGTCGGCGCGATTCTGCTCGCGCACGTCGATGGGCGCACCGTCGGCGTTGCGCGGAGTTGCATCCATCGGCAACGAGAGACGACGGCCCGTGGGTGTGCCCGGGTCGGCGACCGTGAACGCGTCGTTCGGCCAGGGGAGCAGGCACTGCCGCGGCGTCGCCGCAGCGCACTCGAAGGGCTGCTCAGGTGGATCGGTGGTGTCAGGTGCGGGAGTGGACGAGGTCTCCGGGGTCGGCCCGGTCGTGGTCGTGGCCGTCGTATCGGTGCTCACGCTCGCGGTGCCTGCACCAGAGCCCGCGTCGCCGCTGCAGGAGGCTGCGAGGAGGGCGAGGGCCACGAGGCCCGCGACGACGTGCAGTGGACGGCGAGGGTCGGCCATGGCGTCACCGTAGTCCGCCCTCGTCACTCGACCCGCTGCTAGTGTCGTACACATGTTCGCAGTGGAAGCGAGTCGTCCGTGAGCGTGCTGGGGAGCGACCCCGGTCTCACGCGAAGCGGGTACGCCGTGATCTCGATCGACGGTAGCCGGTCGCCCCGGGCGCTGGCCCTCGGGGTCATCCGCACCCGTCCGACGACACCGCTGCCGACCCGGCTCGCCGAGCTGCGCGCCGAGTTGGCCGCCCTCATCAGCCAGTACCGGCCCGATGCCGTCGCCGTCGAGCAGGTGTTCTTCCAGACCAACGTGCGCACGGCGATGAGCGTCGGCCAGGCGAGCGGCCTTGCGCTGGCCGAAGCCGCGGCTGCGGGCTGCCGGGTCGAGCAGTACACGCCCAACCAGGTCAAGAACGCCGTCGCCGGGTGGGGAGGCGCAGGCAAGGAGCAGGTGCAGAAGATGGTCCAGGCCCGCCTGGGTCTGGCTGCGGTGCCGGATCCTCCTGATGCTGCCGACGCCGCGGCGTTGGCGCTGTGCCATCTCGCACTGGCGCCCGTGCACGACCGGGTGGCTGCACGACTCGCCGCCGGAGGTCGGTCGTGATCGGCTCGCTGCGCGGCACGGTGCTGGAGCGGTTGGACGGCTCGGTCGTGCTGCTCGAGGTCGGTGGCGTCGGGTACCTGGTGACGGTCACGCCACGGACGCTGGCCGAGCTCGAGCCCTCGTCCGGGGCATTTCTGTACGTGCACCACCACATCCGCGAGGACGCCCAGACGTTGTTCGGGTTTCGTCAGCGCGACGAACGCGCCACCTTCGAGGTGCTGATCGGCACCCATGGAATCGGCCCGGCGCTGGCCATGGCGATCCTGGCCACCCATCCGCCGTCGGCGCTCGTCGACATCGTCGCGCCCGGCGACCTCGTCGCGCTCACCCTCGTGCCGGGTGTCGGCAAGAAGACTGCCGAGCGGCTCCTCGTCGAGTTGCGCAGCCGACTGCACCTGCCGGTGCTCGACGGTGCGCTCGGCCCGGTCGGCTCGGGGACGAGCAGCGTCTCCGACGTCCGCGAGGCGCTCGCCGGGCTCGGGTACAGCAACGACGAGGTGCGTGACGCCCTGCGCGACCTGCCGTCGTCGGCGGATTCGGCGACCCTGCTGCGCGAGGCGCTCAAGCTGTTGGGGGCACGTCGTGCGTGACGAGTTCCTCGACCCGACCGCGCCGGCGTCGGAGGTCGACTCCTTCGACGACGTCAGCTTGCGACCCCGGCGTCTCGACGAGTTCATCGGCCAACGCGAGCTCAAGGAGCACCTGGCCATCGTCCTCGAGGCCGCCAAGCGGCGGGGACAGGCCGCCGACCACATCCTGCTCGCCGGGCCGCCCGGCCTGGGCAAGACCAGCATGGCGGGCATCGTCGCCGCCGAGATGGGCGGGCACCTCCTCGTCACGAGCGGTCCGGCGCTCGAGCGTGCCGGCGACCTGGCTGCGATCCTGACCAAGCTCGAGGACGGCGACGTGCTGTTCATCGACGAGATCCATCGGTTGTCGAGGGCGGTCGAGGAGATCCTGTACCCGGCGATGGAGGACTTCCAGATCGACATCGTCGTCGGCAAGGGCCCGGCCGCGTCATCGATCCGACTCACGCTGCCGCGCTTCACGCTGATCGGCGCCACGCCCCGCACCGGCATGATCACCGGACCGCTGCGCGACCGGTTCGGCCTCGTCGCCCGGCTCGACTACTACGACCCCGACGAGCTCCAGGCCATCGTGGTGCGTGCGGCGGCGATCCTGCAGGTGTCGATCGACCGCGAGGGCGCCTGGGAGATCGCCCGTCGGTCGCGCGGCACGCCGCGCATCGCCAACCGGCTGCTGCGCCGGGTGCGCGACTACGCCGAGGTGCGCGGTGACGGCACCATCAGCCACGACACCGCCCGCGACGGGTTGGGTGTGTTCGGTGTCGACGATCGTGGCCTCGACAAGGTCGACCGGGCGATCCTGCATGCGATCTGCCAGCAGTTCGGTGGCGGCCCGGTCGGGCTCAGCACCGTGGCCATCAGCGTCGGTGAGCAGCCCGAGACCGTCGAAGACGTCTACGAGCCCTTCCTCATCCAGCAGGGCCTGATCGCGCGGACGCCCCGAGGCCGGGTCGCGATGCCGGCGGCGTGGCAGCACATCGGTCTGTCGGCGCCGACGGCCCCCGGTCCGGTGACGCTCTTCGACGACTGACCACCGCCCCGGATGGGTGCGTATGGGGCGTTCGCCCTGTTCTCGGTCGTTCGGTGGTCCGTGCGGCGATGCCTCCCTAGGGTGCCGCCGAGCTCGCGCGGAGCTCGGGGAGGTGCGTGGTGCGGCGGTTCATCAGGTTCGTGACGGTGTCGGTGCTCGCGTCCGTGGTGACGTTTGGCCAAGCTGCGGCTGCGCCGCCACCACCTGCTGCGTCGAGCTCGTACGTGGTCACGTTCGCGCCGGGTGTCGTCTCGGCGATGGCGGCGGGCCAGCTCGACGCACTCGGCGGCACGGTGACCCGCGTCTACCGGCACGCGCTGAGCGGGCTCGCGGTGCGCATCCCCGCCTCGGCCGCCTCGAGGCTCGCTGCACTGCCCGGCGTCGCCGCGGTGGTCCCCGACGTGGTGATCCGTGCGCTGAGCACCCAGCACGGTGCGCCCTGGGGCCTCGATCGCAGCGATCAGCGCACCCGCCCACTGTCGGGGTCGTACTCGTACCCCGGGACAGGCTCCGGGGTCACCGCCTATGTGCTCGACACCGGCGTGCTCGCGTCGCACGTCGACTTCGGCGGTCGGGTCGCGGCCGGTTTCGACGCGATCGGTGACGGCCGGGGCACGTCCGACTGCAGCGGCCACGGCACGCATGTGGCCAGCACCATCGGCGGCGCCACCTACGGGATGGCCAAGCAGGTCACCGTCGTGCCGGTGCGCGTCCTCGACTGCGGTGGCAGCGGCAACCTGTCCGGCCTCCTCGCGGGCATCGACTGGGTGATCGGGCACCACGCCGCGGGGCCCGCGGTGGCCAACCTGAGCCTCGGAGGGGCTGCCAACAGCACGATCGACGCTGCGGTGCAACGCCTCGTCGACGACGGTGTGACCGCTGTGGTCGCCGCCGGCAACGACTTCGGGGCCGACGCGTGCTCGACATCGCCGGCCAGGTCCGCGAACGCGATCACTGTCGGCGCGACGACCTCGGCAGACGCACGCGCGACCTTCTCGAACATCGGGCCCTGCGTCGACCTGTTCGCGCCCGGCGCAGCGATCACGGCGGCATGGCACACGTCGGCAACGGCCGTCAACACCATCTCGGGGACGTCGATGGCCGCCCCGCACGTCGCCGGGGCCGCTGCCGTGCTGCTCGGGCGCGACCCGGCGCTCAGCCCGGCCGAGGTGGCCTCCACGATCGTGACCACGGCCACCACGGGTGCGGTCCAGTCCGTCGGGGCCGGATCGCCGAACCGTCTGCTGTTCAGCCCGCCGGGCGCTGTGCCGAGTGGACCGCCCGTGGTCGCGACGTCGACGGTCCGGTCCGCGTTCCAGCACGAGGCCTACTCGACGGCGCTCATCGCCACAGGTGGCCTGCCGCCGTACAGGTGGTCGCTCACCGGAGGCGGTCTGCCGACCGGGCTGACCCTCGCCGCCGAAGGCGCCCGCCCCGGAGAGCCGACCAACCCGGGGACCAGGAGCTAAACAGGAGCCGTCACCGACGCTGCCGGGCTCACCGGTTCCGCAACGCTCCAACTTCCCGTGCTGGCGTCGCTGTCGGTGACCACTGCGTCGTTGCCCGGCGGGACGGTCGGCGTGCCCTACGCAGCGACCCTTGCTGCGAGCGGGGGGCACAGCCCCTACCGCTGGCAGATCATTGCCGGGGGCATCCATCCGGGCCTGGCCCTCGACCCGGCCACCGGGGCCATCAGCGGCACTCCGGTCGCTCCAGGCTCCTACGACGCCACGCTCCAGGTGACCGACGCCGCCGGCCGGGTCGCGAGCCGAGGGCTCCGGATCGACGTGGTCCGACCGCCGGCGCCGGGACCCTTCGGCAAGGTCGGACCCACCAGCGCGGCGACGAACGTGAGCCGCGCCAGTCTGCGCCTCTCGTGGGGCGCGTCGGCTGGGGCAGTGCGCTACGAGTGGTGCGCCGACACCATCGACAACCGGGCCTGCGACGGCTCGTGGCGCTCGACCACGGCACGCTCGGTGACCATCACCGGCATGCGCGCGCTGACGACGTACTTCTGGCAGGTGCGCGCAGTGAGCGCAGCGGGTGCGACAGCCGCCGCGGATGCCGGATCGTGGTGGCGCTGGACCACGCGACGGTGATGCGGGCCGGTCACCGGTGGCCGAGGTGTCAGGCCCCTGTCGAGCAGGCCGCCAGGAACGACATCGTCTTGGCCCAGGCGGCCTTGGCGGCGGACGCGTTCCAGAACATCTCGCTCTCGTGGTTGTCGAAGGCGTGCCCGGCGTGCTCGACGTTGATGATGAAGCCCTCGCGCCCGGCGATCGCGGCGTTCAGGGCCTCGCCACCCTCGTTCGGAAGGTAGGGGTCGGCATTGCCGAAGTGGACCAGCGTGGGGCAATGCACCTGGCCGACCAGGTCGAGCATGGTCGGCACGTGCGACCCGTAGTCGCTCCCGCAGCAGCAGGGGCCGCCCGCTGCCGCGACACCCCACGCGATGGTTCCGCCGAGGCAGAAGCCGAGCAC
>DAINND010000176.1:0-6707 GCA_036736065.1 Ilumatobacteraceae bacterium | reverse complement strand
CGACGAACTCCATCTCGTGCCGGTGAGCGAGCGCGCGATCCTCATCCGCACGCTCAACAACCTTCGCGCCGTGCTGGTGCCGTCGGGGGAGCTGAAGGCCATCCAGGCGCTGGCCGCGCTGCGCGGCGCCTTCGTCGAGCTCGCCCCCGAGGCGTCCCAGTACTCCCGCTGGCTTCGCCAGTACAACTGACCGGCCGACCCGCGATACTCGGCGACATGATCGATCCAGCTCTGAAGCGGTGCCTCGGCCAGATGATCAAGGGCGTGGAGGTCGTCGGCGCACACCACGACGGCCTGACCAGGGCGTTCTGCAGCCACTGGGTCACCCAGGTGAGCTTCGAGGAGCCGATCGTGATGTCGAGCGTGTCGCCGAAGCACGACACCTATCCGCTCATGCTCGCGAGCGGCGAGTTCTCCGTGTCGATCCTGGCCGGTGACCAGGTGGGGGTCGGGCAGTACTTCAGCTACCCGGGCCGCAAGTTCCGCTACATCGCCGACGAGTACCTGGAGACCATGCCCGGCTCGCAGTTGCCGGTCGTTCGCAACTGCATCGCCTGGCTGCGGTGCGAGACCTTCGAGATCAAGGAGATGGTCGACCATCACCTGTTCTTCGCCCGTGTCGTCGAGGTGGGGGCGGGCCGGCTGCGCGAAGCCCCGCTGCTCTACTCGAGCCGTCTCGGCTGGCGCATCACCGGGGACAAGGCGCGCGAGCCGGGCACCAGCGTCCGCGACGAGTTGCTCGCCAGGCTGGCAGCGGCGGGGTTCGATGCGTCCGACGACGGTGACGACCAGGAAGGTTGATCAGGTCCGAGCGCCGGCGCGGTGCCGGCCGGACGGCTCGCTCGGCTGTGACGGAGATCATCCGGCTCATGGCCCGTCCGGTTTCCGGACGCCGCCGACCGATCGGTAACGTCCGGCGCATCGTCCGACGTGTCTCGCACGCCGGTACCGACTCGACAGGGGATCCATCGACATGACCGTCACCGACACCGTCCTCACCGCAGACGAGCAGCGCGTCAGCGAGCTCGTCGACCAGTTGCTCGCCGAGTTCCCGCCGAAGCAGGTCTCGCCGACGGAGTTCCTCGGCGCCCAGTTCGACAAGGGCCTCGCCTGGGTCCACTTCCCCGAGGGGCACGGTGGCCTCGGCCTCAACCCGAAGCTGCAGAAGCTCATCAACGAGCGCGTCTACGCAGCCGGTGCGCCGAACCCGATGTACCGCAACCCGATCGGGCACGGCATGTGCGGCCCCACCGTCGTGGTGTGGGGCAGCGACGAGCAGAAGCAGCGCTACCTGCGCCCGCTGTTCACCGGCGAAGAGGTCTGGTGCCAGCTGTTCAGCGAGCCCGGCTCGGGATCGGACTTCGCCGGCCTCTCGTCGAAGGGCGTCCGCGACGGTGACGAGTGGGTGGTCAACGGCCAGAAGGTGTGGACCACGCTCGCGCACCTGTCTCGCTGGGGCTTGCTCGTGGTGCGCACCGATCCGGACGCCGTCAAGCACGCCGGCCTCACGGCGTTCGTCGTCGACATGCAGGCGCCCGGCGTGGAGGTCCGTCCGCTGCGTCAGATGACCGGCGAGGCCGAGTTCAACGAGGTGTACTTCACCGACACCCGCATCCCGAACAGCGAGATGCTCGGCAACCCCGGCGACGGCTGGCGCGTGTCGCTCACCACGCTCATGAACGAGCGAGTGTCGATCGGTGGCTCGATCCCGCAGAAGGGCTCGGGCACGATCGCGGCACTCACGAAGGTCTGGAGCGAGCTGCCCGAGGAGCGCAAGGACGCCGCCGGCCTCGACGAGGTCATGCAGCTCTGGACCCGGGCCGAGGTGCTGCGGCTCACCAACATCCGCGCCAACCAGATGCGCAAGATGGGCGACCCGGGCCCCGAGGGCTCGATCGGCAAGATGGCATCGGCCAACTTGAACAAGGACATCTACGCGAAGGTGATGGACCTGCTCGGCGCCGAGGGCATGCTCTACGGCAGCTACGAGATGGTCCGTCCCGAGACGGCCATGGGATTCGACACGTTCCAGAAGGCGTTCCTGCGCAGCCGGGCGAACTCGATCGAAGGCGGCACCACCGAGGTCATGAAGAACATCCTCGGCGAGCGCGTCCTCGGCCTTCCCGGTGACGTCCGCGTCGACCGGGACGTGCCCTGGAGCCAGGTGCCGCGCAACTGAGCCTGGGCGCTCGCTCAGCCGCCGCGCTGGAGGAGCAGACCGAGGAACATCGCTGCAAGCGAGCACAGCAGACCGATCGCGCCCCCCAGGGCGATCGCCGCTCTGCTGCGGCCCACTGAGTGGACCGCTGTGGCGGCCCCTGCCGCGGCAGACACGAGCACCTTGACGAGCACCGTGACCTGGTAGCTGGTGCTGGTGGAGACGACGTCCACCGCCGCCAGGTTCCAGGCGCCGGTCGCGATCAGCACCACGAACGCAGGCCAGGCGAGCCTCGCGAACGCGCGAGCGATGGGCGCCAGAGCCTCCGGGGCTGCGCGACGCACGGTCGGGACCAGCCCCGCGAGCGTGATCTGCCCGCCCACCCACACGGCTGCGGCGAGCGCGTGGACGAACAACCGAACGGTGTCGAGGTCGGGGGAGAGCATCGCAACACCTTAGGTGGCCGGGCGCTCGGGCTGCCGCGGACGACCCGCTCAATCGGCCAGGGCGCGCAGCACGGAGCTCGCCTCGAGGGCGCGATCGTCGAAATGCGCCGTGCTGGTCGGATCGCCCCCCAGCAACACGGTCGCAGCGACGCCGATCGAAGCCTGGAGCTCGCGGATCGACCGGGGCGGAGGGAAGTACTCGTCCTCGTCGGTGACGTGGACGAGCTCGACACCGAGCCGCGGCGACAACCTGTCGAGCACCTCGTCGACGAGCTCCTCGGGCGCCGACGCCCCAGCGGTGACCCCGACGACGCCGCGTAGGTCGCTCGGCAGCTCATCGGCCCTATTGATGCGTAACACCCGTGGCGCGCGTGCCTCCAGGGCATGTTCCTCCAGGGCGCGCGGGTTCTACGAGTTGGCCGAGCCGATCACGACGATGGCGTCGCAGCGCGGCGCCATCGCCATCAGCGCCGACTGACGATTGGTGGTGGCGAAGCACAGGTCGCTGCGTCCGGGCGTCCAGGCGTCGGGGAAGCGCACCTTCACGGCCTCGGCGACATCGTGCCAGTCCCGGTGCGACAGGGTCGTCTGGGCCAGCAGCGCGACGGGCTCGGAGAACTCGGGCAGGGCCTCGACCTCGTCGACGGACTCGACTCGGCTGATCGCCTGCGGCGCCACCGCCATGGTTCCGACGGCCTCCTCGTGGCCCTCGTGGCCGACGTAGACGATGCGGTAGCCCTTGCCGGCCCGGACGCGCACCTCGTGGTGCACCTTGGTGACGAGCGGGCAGACGGCGTCGACCACGTAGCTGCCGCGCGCCTTGGCAGCCGCGACCACCTCGGGGGCCGAGCCGTGGGCGGAGAGCATGATCGGCATGCCCTCGGGAACCTCACCGACGTCGTCGACGAACACGACGCCGAGTTGCTCGAAGCGCTCGACAACGATGCGGTTGTGGACGATCTCGTGGTAGCAGTAGACGGGCGCCGGGAACGCACGGACCATCCAGGACAGGGCCTTGATCGCCATCTCCACGCCGGCGCAGAAGCCACGCGGCTCGGCGAGGAGCACCCGTTCGACGTCCACGGCTGCAGACTACCGGCGCGGGCTCCCCGGTAGCGTGGTGACTCGTGTCCGCTCCGGTGATCGTCCAGGTCGCGGCCGGGTCCGCCGCCGAACGCGCCGGTCTTCGCGCCGGTGACGAGGTGACCTCTGTCAACGGGGTGGTCCCGCGCGACATCATCGAGTGGCAGTTCGCCGTGGAGGAGCCTCTGGTCGAGGTCGACGTCCGGAGGGGCGGCCTCGACCTCACCATCGCGGTCGAGCGGCGGGCGGGGGAGCCCTTCGGTGTGGAGGTGTCGAGCGCCGTCTTCGACCGGGTCCGGACCTGCGACAACCACTGCGAGTTCTGCTTCATCTACCAGCTGCCGAAGGGCATGCGACGAAGCCTCTACCTCAAAGACGACGACTATCGCCTCAGCTTCCTCTACGGCAACTTCACGACCCTCACCCGCTTCACCGAGGCCGATCTCGAGCGCGTCGTCACCGAGCGGCTGTCGCCGCTGCATGTGAGCATCCACGCCACGGACCCGGAGCTGCGCTCGCGCATGCTCAAGAACCCCCGTGGTGCGATGAGCCTGCGCTGGCTCCGAGCCCTGCTCGACCACGGCATCCGCGTGCGCGGCCAGGTCGTGGTCTGCCCAGGGGTCAACGACGGCGCGGCCCTCGAGCGGACCCTGGCAGGGGTCCTCGACCGCTTCCCGGAGCTCGACTCGGTGGCGGTCGTCCCGCTCGGGCTCAGCCGGTTCAACTCCGAGGCCGCGATGCGCGAGCACACCACTGACGAGGCGCTCGCCGTCGTCGAGGCCGTGCACGAGTGGCAGGAGGTCTTCCTGGCGACCATCGGTCGGCGGATGGTCTTCGCCGCGGACGAGTACTACCTGATGGCGAACAAGCCCTTCCCGTCCGCCGACAGCTATGAGGGCTTCCCGATGCACGAAGACGGGATCGGCATGGCCCGGACGTTCGAAGCCGAGTTCCTCGGGCACACCGACTCCGTCACCGGCCCCCGCTCCGGCTTCTTCGCCGCCGTCGACACGATCGCACCCAACCCGGCGGCGTACACGGGGCTGCGCGCCCGGCAGACCGGCGCCGTCGTGTCGCTCAGGCCGCGTGCGAACGCACCGGTGGCGGTGCTCACCGGCGAGTACGGTGCTCGGGTGCTCCAACCCCTGATCGACGGCCTCGGCCGCTCCGACGTCCGCCTGCTCCCGGTCCCGAACCACTTCTTCGGCGGCAACACCGGCGTCACCGGCCTGATGGTCGGCCAGGACGTGTCGGCCGTGCTGGGCGCAGCGCCACACGGGCACCGCTATCTGCTCCCGGACGTCTGCCTGTCCGAGGGTCGTTTCCTCGACGGCGTCACCATCGACGAGCTCCCACGACCGGTCGAGGTGGTGCCGACGGACGGTCGGGCGCTGCGCGCGGCGTTGGAGGCCACCTCGTGAGCGCTGCTGTGGATCCGGGTGCGACCGACGAGCTGGCGACGGTCGTGATCGTCGGTCGACCGAACGTGGGCAAGAGCACCCTGTTCAACCGCATCGTGGGCGCCCAGCAGGCCATCGTCGAGGACCGGCCGGGGATCACCCGCGACCGGAACGAGAGCGAGGCCGAGTGGCTGGGCAACCGCTTCCGCCTCGTCGACACGGGTGGGTGGATGCCCCAGGGCGATGAGCTCGAGGAGAAGGTGAGCAGACAGGTCGAGATGGCAGTCCGCGAGGCCGATCTGGTGCTCTTCGTCGTCGCCGCCTCGGTGGGCCTCACCGACGACGACGAGGCGATCGCCACCTGGCTGCGTCGGACAGGTCTGCCGATCATGGTGGTGACGAACAAGGCCGACAATGACCGCCGCGAAGCCGACCGTTGGGAGTTCCTCGGCCTCGGCCTGGGCGACCCGGTGCCGGTGAGCGCCTTGCACGGCAGGCGCGCCGGGGACCTGCTCGACGAGGTGATCGCCCGCTTGCCACCCGAGCGCCTGGGCCGCGACGAGGCCCTCGAGCCCGTCGGCCCCTGGGACGCGGACGAGGCCCAGCCGGTCGCGTCCGAGCAGCGTCCGCCTCGGGTCGCGATCGTCGGTCGGCCCAACGTGGGCAAGAGCACGTTGTTCAACCGGCTGGTCGGTGAGGGCCGGTCCGTCGTGCACGACATGGCCGGCACCACGCGTGACGCGATCGACACGCTCGTCGAGACCGAGGATGGCCCGATCGTGTTCGTCGACACCGCCGGCATGCGCAAGCGCGGCAAGATCGACGACTCCGCCGAGTACTACTCGATGGTGCGCGCGCTGCGCGCCATCGACGACGCCGACATCGCCATCCTCGTGATCGACGCGACCCAGGGTGTGACCGGCCAGGACCAGCGGCTCGCCGAGCGCGTCGATGCCTCGGGCTGTCCGATCGTCGTGATGCTCAACAAGTGGGACCTGATCGACGACGCCGAGCAACGGGCGATCGTGAAGGCCGATGTCCAACGCCGCCTGGCGTTCGTCGGTGACGCACCAGTGCTCACCATCTCCGCCCTCTCCGGCAAAGGTGTGCACAAGCTGCGGCCCGTGCTGCAAGAGGCGATCACCCAGTACCACCGCCGAGTGCCGACCCGCGACGTCAATCGGGTGATCGCCGCAGCCCAGCAGCGCCAACCCGCCGGGCACGGCTTGAAGGTGCTGTACGCAGTCCAGGGGGCGACCGATCCGCCGACGTTCACCCTGTTCGTCAACCGCGAGCTGCCCCCGTCCTACCTCCGGTACCTCGAGCGTTCGATCCGCGAGGCGTTCGAGTTCGGATCGACCCCGATCAAGCTGCGGGTGCGCAAGCGCACGGAGTGATCTCGGTGAAGGGAGCGTGACGAGATGCCGTACTGCGAGGACTGCGCGAAGTATTGGACGCCCTCGGCGATGAACATGGACGGCTCCTGCCCCACGTGCGGGCGAGTCGTCGAGTCGCCGCAGCGCGCCTCGGTGGTGACAGCGAATAACCTCGACGAGAAGAAGCTCGCCAAGTCCGAGGGCGCAGAAGCGTATGCGCCCTGGCACATCAAGCTGCACGTGG
>DAINND010000175.1:0-6728 GCA_036736065.1 Ilumatobacteraceae bacterium | reverse complement strand
GGGCCCGACCTCGTCGACCGGGAGGAAGGTCGCAGGGTCGACCAGTTCCAGGTACCCGATGCTCGCCGAGATGACGATGTAGACGGCGATCGGCCAGCGCAGGTCGACCAGACGGTCGAGCACGACCTTGCTCAGCACCAGTGACGCCGTGAGCACGAGCAGGGCGCCGAGCGCGACGACGAGCGGCAGGGTCGGGTAGGGCGGCTTCGGCGGCGCGACCTTCGCGGCGGCGGTCGCGGTCCAACCGGAGCCGTCCCAGTACCGCAAGCCCCCCTCGATCCATGGATCCGGGTACCAGCCGGCCGGATGTTGCACGGCCACGATCGTAGGGGCGGAACGGGGCCAGCCGTCGGCGGTAGCGTCGGCGACGGGGCCAGCGCCCCGCCGTCGCTCTGTCACTCCTCGCTCGACGAGGCCGAGCTCGCCCCTCGCCCACCTCTCGGCGGCGACCTCGACGGCGATGTGGCCATCGTCGGCGCGGGCTACACCGGGCTGTGGACGGCCTACTACCTCACCGAACGCGACCCGTCCCTGCGCATCGCCGTGATCGAAGCGGCCACTGCCGGGTTCGGCGCGAGCGGGCGCAACGGGGGTTGGTGCTCGGCGCTGCTCCCGATGGGCCTCGACACGATGGCTGCGAGCCACGGGCGCGACGCGGCGGTCCGGCTGCAGCGCGAGATGTTCGCGACCGTCGACGAGGTCGGTGCCGTCGCCACACGCGAGGGCATCGACTGCCACTTCGTCAAGGGGGGCACGCTCGTGCTCGCTCGCAACCCGGCGCACGTCGGCCGCCTCCGCGCGGAGAGCGACCACCTTCGGTCGTACGGCGTCGGCGACGACGAGGTCGCCGGGCGGAGCGCCGACGAGGCGCGCACGCGGCTCGGCGCCACACGCGTCGAGGGAGCCCAGTTCACACCACACTGCGCCTCGATCCATCCGGCGCGGTTGGCGCGCGGTCTGGCCAAGGCCGTCGAACGCCGCGGCGTCGTCATCCACGACGACTCCCGGGTCACCGCCATCGAGCCGCACCGGCTGCGAACCGACCGAGGCACCGTCACGGCCGAGGTGATCGTGCGCTGCACCGAGGCGTTCACCTCGACCATCGCCGGGCACCGGCGCGACCTGGCGCCGATCTACTCGCTGATGGTGGCGACCGAGCCCTTGCCCGCCTCGTTCTTCGACGAGGTCGGGTGGGCTGATCGCTCGACGTTCAGCGACGCCCGCCGGATGGTGATCTACGGCCAACGCACCGCAGACGACCGCATCGCATTCGGTGGCCGGGGCGCGCCCTACCACTTCGCGTCCGCGATGAAGCCGGCCTTCGAGCAGCACCGCAGGGTGCACGACCTGCTCGAGCGCACGCTGCACGACCTGTTCCCCGTGCTCGGCGATGCACGGGTGACCCATCGCTGGGGCGGGGCCGTGGGGGTGCCGCGCGACTGGCAGTGCTCGGTCGGCTTCGATCGCGTCACGGGCCTCGCGTGGGCGGGCGGTTACGTGGGCGACGGGGTCGGCACGACCAACCTGGCAGGACGAACCCTGGCCGACCTGATCACGGGCACCGCATCCGACCTGGTCGACCATGTGTGGGTCGGCCACCGCTCACCCCGGTGGGAGCCCGAGCCGCTGCGCTGGATCGGCATCACCTCGATGGTGCGCCTGCCCAGCGGCATCGACCGCTACGAGGAGCGACACCGGCGGCCCGAGCGCTGGCGCAGCGCCATCGTCGACCGGTTGACCGGCCACTGACCGGCCACTGACCGGCCCGGCAGCACCGGCATCAGGTCGGGAAGGTCGAGGGGACCTCGGCGGCGAACAACCACTCGTCGAAGAACGGGCCGAGGTCTCGGCCGGTCACCTCGTCGGCCAGTGCGAGGAAGTCATCGGTCGTCCGCGCCGCACCGTCGTTGTCGGCCACCCACCGGCGCAACAGCTCGAAGAAGGCCTCGTCGCCCACCTCGGCGCGCAGCGCATGGAGCACGACGGCTCCTCCGTCGTAGGAGTTGAACGAGAACAGCTCGTCCACCTCGGGGCTCCCCGTGGGAGAGCCGCCGATCAGGCTGCGGAGGCCGAGCGCAGCCTCTGCCTCGTCCTGCACCGTCGTGTAGCCGGCCTCGGCGAGCCACATCCACTGCGCGTAGGTGGCGAAGCTCTCGTTCAGCCAGATGTCCTGCCAGCGTGCCGGGCTGACGGCGTTCCCGAACCACTGGTGGGCCAGTTCGTGGGCGAGCAGGAGCTCCTGCAGGTACCCGAGCTCTCCATCACGGAAGTCGTCACGGCTGAACAGCGGTCGGCCCTGCGTCTCCATCGCGAGGCCACCAGGGCTGTCGGTGATCGCCAGGCCGTAGCCACCGAGCGGGTACGGCCCGAACCAGGTCTGGAAGAACTCGATCTGCTCACCGATCGTGTCGAGGAACGGCTGCATCACGGCGCGGTCTCGGCGCAGCACGGCGCTCACGAGGTCGACCCCGTCCGGGCCCACCCCTTCCACGAGCGCATAGTCACCGGTGAGCAGCAGCACGAGATAGGTCGACATCGGCTCGTCCTGCCGCCAGGTCCACGTCGTCGACGCTCCCGAGGGCACGGTCGACACCAGGTCGCCGTTCGCGACGGCGGTGAGGCCGGCCGGCACCGTGACGGCGAAGGTGAAGGTGGCCTTGTCGGACGGGTGGTCGTTGGCCGGCATCCAGGTGCGCAGCCCGTCGGGCTCGTTGAGGACGTACGACCCCCGGGTGGTGTGGTGCCAGCCGTTGGGCACACCGGCCGCCGAGAGCTCGGCCTCGGGAGCAGCGGAATAGCTCACCTCCACCGTGACGGCGGTCGACGCGCGCAGCGGCCGGGCCGGCCGGATGCGCAGCTCGACCGGCTCCACGGTGAACTCGGCCACCTCACCACCGACGAGGACCTCGTCGATCTCGAGGCCGACGGCGTCGAGGGTCAGCTCGGCGCGATCCTCGAGTGGCAGCAGGCTCAGGGTGACCGTCCCGGCGATCGTGTCGAGCTCGGGGTCGTAGCTCAGCTCGACCACGTAGTCGGTGACGTCGATGCCCGGGTTGCCGAGGTCGGGGAACAACTCGTCGCCGACGCCGTCGGTCGAGACGGACGCCGGATCCGTGGACATCGGATCGGTCGAGGACGGGCCCGTCGGGTCGGGCGACGGGACCGGAGTGGTGGTCGGCGTGGTCGGCGTGGTCGTGACGACCACCACCGGGTCGGCGCGCTCGACGGTGACCTCGGGGTCACTGCTGCAGGCGGCGAGCACTCCGAGGATCATCGCGACCGCAACCATGCGCCCATGCCGCACCCGTTCCCTCACGGTCGTGCACGGTAGCCAGCGACGGACGAGCAGGTACGTCGGGCATGGGCGCTCCGCTCAGCGGTGCAGGTGGTGATCGTGCACCGTGGCCGTGGTGCGCACGGTGTAGACCGAGTCACCCGAGAGCACACCGCCGCGGGCGAACAGCCGACCGGACTGCCAGTTCGACAGGCCGAGCTCGGGCTGGTCGAACGCGAACTGGCCGTCGACCCAACGGGTGAAGCCATCGCCCACGAACGGGGCGTCGACCGTGTCGTAGAAGCGTTGCCGGGTGGCGTCGTCGCCCCCGATGAGCGAGGCGACGAAGCGCGGGCTCCACCGGTTGAACAGGTCGACGGCGTGGTCGACGCCGTCGACCACCGCGATGGTGAGCTCCGGATCGTCCTCCCACTCCCACTCCGTGCCGAGCTCGTGCTCGGCCTGCAGCGTCGCGCCCGGCACCAGACGGGCGGCGCGCGGCGTGGCGTGCAGCACGGCACGAGACCCCCGGGCCACGGCCGCGGCCTCGGCCGCCGCGACCACGACGGGCACGAAGCGCTCTGCTGCGGCTGCATCGACGCAGCAGACATTGAGCGTGTTGCACACCTTGCGGTCGAGCGAGTGCCGCACGGCCAGGCCGAGCACCTCGGGATCCGCGTCGGCCGCCACCACCATCCAGGCGCCACCCGTCCCGTGCAGGCTGACCGGGACGCCGTGCTGGCGCGCCACGGCGCCGAGTTGGGCGACTGCTGCACCCGAGCCGCGGGCCACCGCCAGCCCGAGCCGCTGGTCGCTGAACAGCGCCCAGCCCGCTGCGTGGGCCGCCGAATCGACCAGTTGCACGGCGCCGGCCGGCAATCCTGCAGCAGCCAGAGCGGGCCCGACAGCATGGTCGATGATCGCCCGGGCGGTGCCGAGCGCGTCGCTGCCGATCCGCAACACGGCGGTGTTGCCGGTGCGCAGGACGCCCGTTGCGTCGGCGAACACGTTGGGACGCCCTTCGAAGACGAACCCGACGACACCGAGCGGTGCCCGGCGCGTCTCGACGGTCCACGCCGGGTGGGGGTGGACGCTCAGTTGCTCGTCACGGCGGCCACGGGCGTGCTGCCACGAGCGCAGGCCCTCGACCATGCCGGCGCGCATCGACGGGGACAGCACCAGTCGGGTCGTCGAGCGGCCACGCGCGGTCGCCGAGGCGACATCGGCAGCGTTGGCCTGCGCGATCGGCGCGAACACTGGGTCGTCGTCGAGCAGGGCGGCCAGGAGGCCGAAGAAGTCGCTGATCTGGTCGTCCGTGGCTGCGGCGAGCGTGCCGAAGGCCTCGACCGCCAGCCCGACCGCTCGCTCGGCGACCCGGTGCTCGTGCGCAGGGACGTGCAGCAGGTCACCGGTCTCGTGCACGACGACGAGACGGTCCCCCGCCCGGAACGATGCGGCGAGGGCTGCCGACACGGTGGCGACCCGGTCGCCGCCGAAGGGGATCTGCTGGCCCTCGACGAGCTCGGTCAACTGCTGGAACGGCACCACTCCATCGTACGGCCGAGCCGCGCCGGCGGCGTCGCCCGGCGGTGTCAGCTCCGGTCGCCTGGGTAGCATCGTGCCGTGTCGAGCGACCGCCTCTACTTCCGTCAACTGTTGTCGGGCCGCGACTTCGCCGTCGGCGACCCCGTCGCCCAGCAGATGGTCAACTTCGTCTACCTGATCGGCGACCGCCAGACGGGTGAGTGCGTCGTCGTCGACCCGGCCTATGCCGTCGACGAGCTGCTCGACGTCGTCGAGGCCGACGGGATGCGCTGCACCGGCGTGCTCGCCACGCACTACCACCCGGACCACGTGGGCGGCTCGATGATGGGCTTCACGATCGAAGGGGTCGCCCGGCTGCTCGAGCGCTGCGACTGCCCGATCCACGTCCAGAAGGCCGAGGCGCCGTGGGTGATGCGCACGACCGGCGTCGAGGCCTCGCACCTCGCCCAGCACGACCCCGGCGACGTGGTGAAGGTCGGCGAGATCGACATCACCCTGGTGCACACTCCCGGGCACACGCCCGGCAGCCAGTGCTTCCACGTCGACAGCCGACTCGTGAGCGGCGACACGCTGTTCCTCGAGGGATGCGGCCGCACCGACCTGCCCGGCAGCGACGTCGAGGCGATGTGGCACTCACTGCAGCTCCTCGCCTCGATGCCCGACGACACCGTGCTCTTCCCCGGCCACCGCTACTCGGTGCCGTCGAGCGCCACGATGGCTGCCGTGCGCGAAGCCAACTACGTGTTCAAGCCGACCTCGCTCGACGCCTGGATGACCTGGTTCGGCAGCTGACGCCGACGGCTCAGCCGTCGAGGCCCAATCGAACGAGGTGCTCGACAGGAGCCTCGAGCTCGTCGAGCACGGTGCGCAGCAGGTCGAGCATCTCGCGCTCGCCCAGCTCGCCGCAGCGGTTCTCGCGCTCGTCCGGGTCGAGCTCGATGTCGTAGAGGTGGTGCTGGCCGCTGTGGCCGCGCCCGACCCAGAACGGCAGCGCGTCGCCCACTGCGAAGGGCTGGCGGATCACCGGCACGCCGCTGCCCGGCATGCGGTCGAGCCATGCCCGATCGTCGGGAAGGGGCAACTCGGCGAAGCCACGCACATGGGTGGGCATGGTGCTCCAGCGGTTGGAGAACATGCTGAGCGGACGGTTGTCGCCGACCGGCGCCCGCGCGTACTTCCGGCGGCCATCGGTGACCTGCACCCAGTTGCCGAACACACCGCCGACCGCCCACTCGCGCACCGAGGTCGCCGCACCGGTGAGCAGGGGCACGAGTGAGCGGCCGTGCGTGCGGTGGCGGGGCTGCGCGCCGAACACGTCGGCCAGGGTGGCGTGGAGGTCGACCGAGGTGGTGAGCGCGTCGCACGTGCCTCCCTCGGCGCCACCCGGCCAGTGGATGAGCAGCGGGATGTGGCCGAGCGGCTCGAACTGCGGCACCATCGGCTTGCCCCAGAGGTCGACCCGCTCGCCGTCGCCGCGGGCGCGCTCGTCACCGAGGTAGTGGCCGTGATCGGTGCAGACGATCACCACGGTGTCGTCCCAGCGCCCGGAGCGGTCGAGCTCGTCGAGGACCGTGCCGAACCAGTGGTCGATCATCGACAGCTTGGCGCCGTAGTTCGCCCGGATGTGCCGAGCCTCGGCATCGCTCAGATGCCCTCCGGAGCGGCCCCCCACCACGTACGGGGGCCAGATCAACCGCTCCCCCGACCACGGCCCGTCCTCGTAACGGCCGGTCCACCGCTCGGGGGTGTCGAACGGTTCGTGGGGGTCGAACTCGTCGACGAACAGCATCCACCGGCGCTCGCCGGCCACCCGGTGGGTGGCGTCCAACCGGTCGGCGGCGGCGCGCATGGTGCGCGGACCCGGGTAGTCGTCCTCGGGTCGGATGTGGGTACGGGAGGGGTCGAAGGC
>DAINND010000174.1:0-6776 GCA_036736065.1 Ilumatobacteraceae bacterium | reverse complement strand
CGGTCGCCCGGCTGTACGACTACGAGGACGGCCAGTTGCACTTCTCGCACTTCGCCCGTCCCGACGAGTGCATCGTGCTGTTCATGGCCGAGGGCGCGGCCGGCATCACCAAGGCGACGGCCGAAGGCATCCACGAGATCGTGGCCCGCTACCCCGAGTGCACTCCGGTCGACCCGGCGCTGATCGAGGAGTGGTTCCACGACCTGGTGTGGGGCCCCGACAAGGTGGCCCGCGAGGACGAGCGCATCCGCACGACGCGCAATGTGAACCGCACCACCGAGATCTCGGCCGACTGGAGCTCGATCAACGACATCTACGAGGCCGTCATCCCGCGGATCCGCCAGGAGATCCGTGGCATCACGCTGCTCGGCGGGCACTCCTCGCACAGCTACATCAACGGCACGAACATGTACTTCAACTACTTCTACGACCTCATCGACTGTGAGCCGGAGGAGGAGAACGACAAGTACTACTTCCCGATCATCGACATCATCTGCGAAGAGACGCTCCGGTTCGGCGGCTCGATCGTCCACCACCACGGCATCGGCAAGGCCCGCGCCAAGTGGGTGCGCGAGGAGTACGGCACCTCGTTCCCGATGCTCGAGACGCTGAAGCGAGCCTTCGACCCACACGGCGTGATGAACGCGGGGACGATCATCCCGAAGCGCTGACCGCTCGCACCGGTGCGGGTGTCGGCGTCGGAGCCCGGCGCCGACACCCGTCGGTTCGACTCAGTTGATCAGCGGGTCGCGCGGCAGGCCGAGGATGCGCTCGCCGATCTGGTTGCGCTTGATCTCCGAGGTGCCACCGGCGATCGACATGCCCCGGTGCCACAGCACCAGGTTGCCGGCGATCGCACCAGCGCCGTCGAGGAACAGCGCCTCGGCGCCGAGCAGCTCGCGAGCCATCGCCGCAGCCTCGTGGCCGTTCTCGGAGATGACCAGCTTGGCGATGTTGCCCTCCGGACCGGGGCCGCCACCCGCGACGGCACGGTGGGCGCTGCGCATGTTCATCAGCGCGATCGCTTCGACCGCCGACAGATGGCGGCCGATGCGCCCGGCACCACCGGCGAGGCGGTGCGGGTTGGCGTCGTGCAGGCCCCACGCCATCTCGGCCGGAACGGTGAAGCCACCGCCACCGCCACCGCCGATGCTGACGCTCTCGTTGCCGAGCGTGGCGCGAGCCACGGTCCAACCGCCGTCGATCGGGCCGACCACATCGTCGTCGGGCACGAACACGTCGTCGAAGAAGATCTCGTTGAACTCGGCGCCGCCGGTGGTCTGGCGCAGGGGTCGGACGGTCACGCCCTTGCCCTGCATGTCGATGACCATCATGGTGATGCCCTGGTGCTTGGGAGCGTCGGGGTTGGTGCGCACGGTGGCGAAGCCCCAGCGGGCGAGGTGGGCGCCGCTGGTCCACACCTTCTGGCCGTTCACCAGCCAGCCTCCGTCCACCCGGGTGGCCTTGGTGGTGATGCCAGCTGCATCCGAGCCGGCGTCGGGCTCGCTGAACAGCTGGCACCAGATCAGGTCCTGGCGCAGCGCCGGGCGCACCCAGCGGGCGATCTGGTCCTCGGTCGCGTACTGGAGGAGGGTGAGGATCACCCAGCCGGTGATGCCGTACTGCGGGCGCTTGATGCCGGCCGCGCCGAACTCCTGCTCGATGACGAGCTGCTCGACGGCCTTGGCGTCGCGACCCCACGGCTTGGGCCAGTGGGGCATCGCATAGCCCTCGTCGATCATCGCATCGCGCTGGGCTGCGGCGTCGAGGCCCTGAATCTTCTCGCAGAAGGCCTGCACCTCGGCGCGAATGGCCTCGGCCTCCGGCGGCAGGTCGATGGAGCGCTCGCGGCGCACGCGGGCCTTGGCCAGCTCGGCCACCTGCACGGCCGATGCCTCGGGGTCGAGGAAGGCGGCGATGGCCGTCGCCCGGCGGAGATAGAGGTGGCCGTCGTGCTCCCACGTGAAGCCGATGCCACCGTGGACCTGGATGTTCAAGTTGGCGGCCAGGTCGGCGGCCTCCGTGGCCTGTGTGGCGGCGACCGCTGCGGCGAAGGAGGCCTGGCTGCCGCCACCCGCCGCCGCGCGGCTCGCGTCCCACACGGCGGCAGTGGCCAGCTCGCTGGCGACGGCCATGTTGGCGCAATGGTGCTTGACGGCCTGGTACATGGCGATCGGCCGGCCGAACTGCAACCGGACCTTGGCGTACTCGGCCGCCGCGCGGGTGCACTCGCGGGCCACACCGACGGCCTCGGCCGACAGCAGCACCCGAGCGATGTCGAGCAGCGCCTGGCGGCCACCCTCCACCATGTCGACCGGGGTGCCAGCCAGGGTGACCTTGGCCGATCGACGGGCCGGGTCGAGGTTGGCGGGCACGTCGACGGTCACGCCCGCAGCGCGACGATCGATCACCACCACATCGTTGCCCACCAGGGAGAGCACGACGTCGGCGACCGCGCCGCCGAGCACCACGCCGGCGTCGCCGGAGGCCGTGCCACCGGACACGTCGAGCGACCCGCCGAGCGAGATGCCCGCCGTGAGCGAACCATCTGCCAGGCCGGGCAGCAGGCGGGCCTGCAGGGGCGACGGCGTAGCGGTGGCGAGGAAGCCGCTGGCGATCACCGTGGGCACGAACGGGCCGGGGGCCACGTTGGCTCCCAGCTCCTCGACGACCACGACCAGCTCGGGCAGGCCGAAGCCGGAGCCACCGTGCTCCTCGGGCAGGTGCAGGCCGAGCCATCCCAGGTCGGCCATCTCCTTCCAGAACTCGGGCAGGGTCTCCGCCTCGGCCTCGAGCAGGGCGCGGTTGGCGCCGCGAGCATCACGCCGCTGCAGCAGGTCGGCAGCGGTCGCGGCGAGGGCCAGGTGGTCGTCGGTGATGGCGATGGGCATGGCTGCACCGTACCGCTGCGGCTGCGGCGACGACGAGGGGAGCGTCAGGTCGGAGACGGCCCGCGTGGCAGCGCCGAGTCACCGAAGAGGCTGTCGATCCGATCGCCGAGCCACTCGAAGAAGGTGGCCTCGGCCACGGCCCGGAACACGAACCAGAAGACGAGCACTGCCACGACGATGAACAGCAGTCGGCGCACCAGTGCGGTCAGGCGGTTCGTGTACTGGCTGATGAGCGGCTCGAGTTGCCGGGTGGCCTGCCGGGCCTGCTGGCCGAGCAGGTCGGCGCCGCGGGCCATCTCGGCGCGCGTCGCCTGCCGCACCTGCTCGACCCGCTCGCGCTGCCCGACCCGCGGTGGTCGTAGCCCGGCGGCCGACACCGAACGCCCTGCGCTGCGGACGGCGTCGCCGAGCGTGTCGACGAACTGCCCGTCCGACGGCGCCCCCGGGCCCATCGTCAGCGGTGGGGCCGGGCGCGATCGCCAACGGTCGCTCCAGTCGGTGCCGTCCCACCAGCGCAGGCGAGTGCCACCCTGCGGATCCGGGTACCAACCCGCTGCGGGCGCATCGGCCCGACGCATCAGGCGCTTCCGTGCTCGGGCAGGTCGACGCGGTCCGCGGCGTCCGGGATCGGCAGTCCGCCCTTGGGTCGCACCTCGTCGTCGTCGCCGCGGGTCGACTCGACGATGGCGGCCACGGTGCCGAGCAGGCCGGAGAACTCTGCGGGGATGACGAGCTTGGTCGCTCGACCGTCACCGATGCGGGTGAGCGCGGTGAGGTACTCGACCGTGAGCACGGTCTGGTCGGCGGACGCGGACTTGATGCCGAGCAACCGCTCGCGCGCCGCCGCACCCTCGCCGACGCCGAGCTTGGTGAGCCGGATCTGGTCGGCAGTGGCGCGCAGCTCGATGGCCTGGGCCTCGCCCTCGGCGTCGAGGATGGCCGCCTGCTTGCGGCCCTCGGCGGCCAGGATCGACGACTGCTTCTCACCGTCGGCCCGGGCGATGGCCGCCTCGCGATAGCCCTGGGCCTCGGTGACGGTGGCCCGCCGGTCGCGCTCGGCACGCATCTGGGCGTGCATCGCCGAGACGACTTCCGGCGGCGGGTCGATGCGCTGGATCTCGACACGCACCACGCGCACACCCCACTTGTCGGTGGCGTCGTCGAGCACCTCGCGGAGTTGGGTGTTGATCGTGTCGCGCGAGGTGAGCGCGCGGTCGAGCTCGAGGTCGCCCACCAGGTTGCGCAGGTTGGTCTGGGCGAGCTTGGTGATGGCCGTGAAGAAGTCGGCCACGTTGTAGACGAGGCGCTGCGGGTCGGTGGCCTCGTAGTAGACGACGGCGTCGACCGACACCACGACGTTGTCGGAGGTGATGACCTCCTGCGGTGGCACGTCGACGACCTGTTCGCGCATGTCGACGAGTTGCATCGTCTCGATGAACGGGATGATCAGGTTGAGGCCCGGGCTCTTGGTGTCCCTGTACTTGCCGAGCCGCTCCACCAGGCCGCGCTGGTAGGGGCGAACGATCTTCACCGCCCCGATGAGGAAGGCGATCACCACGATGACGATCGCGGCGACGATGATGGCAAGGGTCATGGCTGCTCCCTGTGGGGGCTGGAAGGATCGGAGCCGGCGGGGTCTGGGTCGGCCGGAGCGGGGCCCGCAGTTGCGGCGGGGGAGACCACCTCGCCCACCACGCGGGTGCCCTCCACATCGACGACGCGCACCTTGGCGCCACGTTCGACGTGCTCGGCGGTGCGGGTGTGGGCGCCCCACACCTCGCTCGCGATCGAGACGCGCCCGCTGCGGGCCACGTCGTCGGGCACGAGGGGCTCGGTGACGATGCCGACCATGCCGATCAACCGGTTGGCGCCCACGCCGGGTGGGGTGTCGTTGTCGTCGACGAAACGTCGCAGCCACTTGACGGCCGCGGCGAACAGCAGCGCTCCTCCGGCGAGGAAGACGATCCACTGCACCTCGACCGGAACGTCGTAGAACCCGAGGATCGAGGCGACGAAGGCCGACACGGCAAAGGGCAGGAGCACGAACGAGCCGCCGAGGGCAACCAGCTCGACCAGCGCGAACACCACGGCCACGCCCAGCCACACCCACGGCCACACGTCCAGGTCGATGCCGAGGTCGAGGACCCCGTCCGCAAGCATGTGCCCATCGTAGTCGCCTGCTGCTCATCGGGAACCGCAGCTGTTCCGTGAGCGTCGGATCAGCATGGATCGCCGCACCTTCCTCGCCGTCGCCTCGACCCCTGCCGTTGTCGCCCTGCTGCAGGCCTGCGGCAGCGAGGACGTCGCCGGTCCGGCCTCCACGCTTCCCGGCCCGGGGCCGAGCGCCGCCGGCGAGGCCCGGTCGCTCGTCGCCCGCCAGCCCGCCGATCCGGCGCTGGCCGCCCAGGCCGCTGCCGCCGTCAACGCATTCGGCGCCGACCTCTACGCCCGCCTCGCCGGTGACGGCAGTGCCAACCTGGTCTGCTCCCCGGCGAGCATCGTGCTCGCCCTCGCGATGGCCCGCGCCGGCGCGGCAGGCGCCACGGCCACGGAGATGGACGCCGTGCTGCACACCTCCGAGCTCGGCACGGACCCGGCTGCGCTGCACCCGGGGATGAACGCGCTCACCCGTGAGCTCGAAGCGCGCAGCGGCACGTTCGAGGCGATGGGCGAGCAGGTGACCGTCGAGCTGTCGATCGCCAACTCGCTGTGGGGCCAGGACGGGATGGCCTGGGTCGCGCAGTTCCTCGACACCCTTGCCGCCCAGTACGGCGCCGGCATGCGGCTGGTCGACTACATCGCCGACCCCGAGGCGGCGCGCACGGCGATCAACGAGTGGGTGGCCGACGAGACCAAGGACAGAATCCCGGAGCTGCTCGGCCAGGGCACCGTCACCCCGGACTCCCGCCTCACGCTGGTGAACGCCGTCTACATGAAGGCCCCGTGGATCGAGCCGTTCGCCGAGGGAGCAACAGCGCCGGGCCCGTTCACCACGGCGACGGGAGCGAGCGTGGAGGTGCCGACGATGCGCACGTCACGGTCGCTGCCCTATGCCGTCGGTGACGGCTGGCAGGCCGTCGACCTGCCCTATGCCGGGGGTTCGCTGTCGATGCTGCTGGTGGTGCCCGACGCGGGTGGGCTCGCTGCGACCGAGGCGGCTCTGGCCGACGGCCTCCTCGACGAGGCGGTGCAGTCGCTCGCCGCTCGCGAGGTCGTCCTCGGCCTGCCGAAGTTCGACCTCGAGACCAAGGTCGAGCTGGGCGATGTGCTCGCTGCGCTCGGGATGCCGAACGCGTTCTCGCCGTCGTCGGCCGACTTCAGTGGGATGACCACGGACGCGCAGTTGTTCATTGGCGTGGTGATCCACCAGGCGAACATCACCGTCGACGAGCAGGGCACCGAGGCCGCCGCAGCGACGGCGGTCGGCATGCGCGACGAATCGGCGCCGATGGATCCACCCATCGAGCTCACGATCGACCGTCCGTTCCTGTATGCGGTGCGCGACACCGAGACCGGAGCTGTGCTCTTCCTCGGCCGGGTGAGCGACCCGAGCTGACCCGGGGCCCGACGCGAGTCGGAGCGCCGCTCAGTGGAGCCGCACGCCCTGGCGGCTCAGCTCGGCCTGGACGGCCGTGATGTCGACCTCGTTGAGCTCTCGCCGGTGCTTCACCGACAGGGCTGCGGCCACGCCGGCACCCTGGCCGAGCACGGCGCAGCAGCCCATGTTGCGCGTCGCTGCGTGCGACACCCGGTCACCGCCCGAGCTGCGCCCGGCGACGAGCAGGTTGCGGACACCGGTGGCCAGCACGTTGCGGTAGGGGAGCTGGAAGTAGCGGCCGGTGGTCGGCAGGATGAGGCTGCCGTAGCCGTCGATGAACTCGGGGA
>DAINND010000173.1:0-6830 GCA_036736065.1 Ilumatobacteraceae bacterium | reverse complement strand
CACCTACATCGAGAAGGACTCGTCGATCAACGACGAGAGCGAGCGCCTGCGGCACTCGGCGACCGCGGCGTTGCTCACACGGCGCGACGTCATCGTCGTCGCCTCGGTGAGCTGCATCTACGGCATGGGCAACCCCGAGGAGTACCGGGGGCAATTGCTCGAGCTGCACACCGGGGTCGACTACGACCAGCGCAGCATCCTGCGTCGGCTCGTCGACCTGCAGTTCGACCGCAACGACATGACCCTCGGGCGCGGCAAGTTCCGGGTGCGCGGCGACACCATCGAGATCCACCCGGCCTACGACGAGACCGTGCTGCGGATCGAGATGTTCGGCGACACCGTCGACCGCATCACCGTCATCGACCCGCTCACCGGCGAGACGTTGCGCGAGCTCAGTGAGGTGATGGTCTTCCCCGCCACGCACTACGTCGCCGGTGAGGAGCGGATGCGTCGGGCGGTGCTCGGCATCGAAGCCGAGTTGCAGGAGCGCCTCGCCCAGTTCGAGCGGGAGGGCAAGCTCCTCGAAGCCCAGCGCCTGCGGATGCGCACCCAGTACGACCTCGAGATGATCCAGGAGGTCGGCTACTGCAACGGCATCGAGAACTACTCGATGCACATCGACGGCCGCACCTTCGGCGAGCCCCCGTTCACCTTGCTCGACTATTTCCCCGGCGACTACCTGCTGGTGATCGACGAGAGCCATGTGGCCGTCCCACAGCTGCACGGCCAGTACGAGGGCGACCGGAGCCGCAAGAACGTGCTGGTCGAGCACGGCTTCCGACTGCCGAGCGCGGCGGAGAACCGGCCGCTGCGCTTCGACGAGGTGATGGAGCGCATCAACCAGGTGGTGTTCCTCTCGGCGACCCCGGCACCGTTCGAGCTGCAGATGAGCAGCCAGGTGGTCGAGCAGATCGTCCGGCCGACCGGCCTGGTCGATCCCGAGGTGGTGGTCAAGCCCACCAAGGGCCAGATCGACGACCTGATCGAGCAGGTCAACGGCCGGGTGGCCCGTGGCGACCGTGTGCTCGTCACCACGCTCACCAAGAAGATGGCCGAGGACCTCACCGAGTACCTGCTCGAGCAGGGCCTGCGCGTCCGCTACCTGCACAGCAACATCGACACCATCCAGCGGATCCAGATCCTCCGTGGCCTACGTCTCGGCGAGTTCGACGTGCTCGTCGGCATCAACCTCCTGCGCGAGGGCCTCGACCTCCCGGAGGTGTCGCTCGTGTGCATCCTCGACGCCGACAAGGAAGGGTTCCTGCGCAGCGAGACCTCCCTCATCCAGACGATGGGGCGCGCCGCGCGCAACGTCGACGGACAGGTGATCATGTACGCCGACAAGGTGACCGACTCGATGCGTCGTGCGATCGACGAGAGTCAGCGACGACGAGACAAGCAGATCGCCTACAACACCGAGCACGGGATCAACCCGCAGACGATCCGCAAGGCGGTCGGTGACATCCTGTCCATGTTGGGCCTCAGCGAGTCGGGGGCTCCGGTGCCCGGCAAGGACCGCCGTCGCCAGCACGAGCGAGACAAGGTGAAGCGAGACCTGCAGACCCTGCCCCAGGCCGAGCTCGCCCGGCTCATCCAGACCCTCGAGGAGGAGATGCACCAGGCCGCGGCCGAGCTGAAGTTCGAGTACGCGGCTCGCTTGCGTGACGAGGTCAACGAGTTGCGGCGCGAGCTCCGCGAGGCCGGCTGAGCCGAGCTGTCGGCCTCAGTGCCCGACAGCCACGAGCGGCTTGTCGAGCAGGTCGGTGAGCATCTCCGGCGGCTGGGGGACGGCGAAGAGGTAGCCGAGGCCGAAGCGGCAGCCGAGGAGCAGCAGCTGCTCGGTCTGCGAGCGGGTCTCGACGCCGTCAGCGATCACCTCGAGGCCGAGGCGCTGGGCCGTGGCGATGCGCGCCCTGACGGCTGCAGCCTCCTCGGGGGTGCCGACGAGATGGGCGACGTGGCGTCGCCCGACCTTGACGCCGGCGAGACGGGTGCCCTGCAGCAACCCGACGACGTGCGTGGCGCGGTCGACGTCGGCGAGCACGAGGTTCACACCCATGGCGGCGAGCGTGCGGAGCTGCTCGAGCCGGGGTGCGTCGAGGGCGAACGCCGCGCGGGCGCTGAGCTCGATCTCGAGGGCCTCACCCGGCAGTCCGGCGGCGGTGAGCCGACGCTCGCCGAGCTGCGGCAGGCCCGACTCGGGGATGCCGGCGAACTCGAGCTTCACCGCGGCGCTCAGGTCCGGCACGCGGGGGCGCTGCTCGGCGAGGAAGTCGGAGGCGCATTCGAGCATGCGATCGAACAGGGCGAGCATGGCGGCCGGGGTGTCGATCAGGTCGAGGAAGGTGCCCGGGCCGAGGATGTTCGGGCCGGACTGGAGCCGGGCGAGCGCCTCGACCGCGACGATGCGGCCGTCGACGAGGTCGACGATCGGCTGGAAGTGGGCGATCATCCGACCGCCGAAGATGTCGCCCGTGGTCGGTGCGGTGGCGGCGGCGCCGACCACCGGCTCCGCGGGGACGTAGAAGTCCCGCTCGGCCTGGAGGAGATGGGTCAGGACGGCTGCGACCGTGGCCCCGATCCGAGTGCAGCGCTCGGTCTCGGAGGCGTCGTGCAGGCAGAGGAAGGCGAAGGGCTCCCCGGTCCCGTCGTTGATCGCGAAGGCCGCGCCCAGCGGGCTGGGGTCGATGCTCCAGGCGGTGCCGGTGACGGCGCGCAGGTACTGCAGCAGGTGTCGACCTGCGCGGCCGGCGGGCTCGAGGGACGGAAGTGGCGGATTCATCACGTCAGTATCGGCAGCGAGGGTGAGGGACTTGAGTCGGCCGATCGGTAACCTCGCCGTGATGCCCTCCCCGGTCGATTCGGGCTCGATCGTCGTCCGCGGCGCCCGCGAGCACAACCTCAAGAACGTCAGTGTCGATCTGCCCCGCGACCGGCTGATCGTGTTCACCGGTCTGAGCGGTTCCGGCAAGAGCAGCTTGGCCTTCGACACCATCTACGCCGAGGGGCAGCGCCGCTACGTCGAGAGCCTGAGCGCCTACGCCCGCCAGTTCCTCGGGCAGAAGGACAAGCCCGACGTCGACGTGATCGAGGGCCTGTCACCGGCGATCTCGATCGACCAGAAGTCGGCGAGCCACAACCCGCGTTCGACGGTCGGCACCATCACCGAGGTCTACGACTACCTCCGTCTGCTCTACGCCCGGATCGGGGTGCAGCACTGCCCGACCGACGGCACGCGGCTCGCCCGCCAGACACCCCAACAGATCGTCGATCGCATCCTCGAGCTCCCCGAGGGCACCCGCTTCCAGGTCCTCTCACCGGTGGTCCGGGGCCGCAAGGGCGAGTACGACACGCTGCTGCAGGACCTGTCGGCGCAGGGCTTCGTGCGTGCCCGGGTCGACGGGGAGGTGGTCGACATCGGGGAGTTCCTGAAGCGCACCGACCGACTCGCCCGCTACGAGCAGCACCACATCGAAGTCGTCATCGACCGCCTCGTGCGTCGTGACGGCATCGAACGTCGTCTCACCGACTCGCTCGAGACGGCGTTGCGCCTGGCCGAAGGAGTCGCCCAGGTCGAGTTGGTCGGGCGAGACGGCGCTGCCGACGAGACCCTGACGTTCAGCCAGCACCTGGTCTGCCCGTCGTGCGGGGTCAGCTACGAAGAGCTTGCCCCCCGCAACTTCTCGTTCAACTCGCCCTACGGCGCCTGCGAGAGCTGCGACGGCCTGGGCACCACCTTCGAAGTCGACCCCGAGCTCGTCGTCCCCGACCCGGACCTGAGCATCTCCGGCGGGGCCATCGCTCCGTGGCGCTCGGCGCACACCCAGTACTTCGCACGCATGCTGGAAGCGGTCGCCGAGGCGTACTCCATCGATCTCGACGCCCCCTACCGTTCGCTCACCGCGAAGCAGCAGCGCATCGTGATGCACGGCGTCGACGGCAACCTCACCGTGAAGTACCGCAACCGGTACGGCCGGACGCGTCAGTACGCGACGGCCTACGAGGGTGTCGTCCCGTGGATCAAGCGGCGCCACGAGGGCGCCGAGAGCGACTGGAGCCGCGAGCAGTACGAGGGCTACATGCGCGAGGTGCCCTGCCTGGCCTGCTCCGGGGCGCGCCTCAAGCCGGCCAGCCTGGCCGTCACCATCAACGGCAAGCACATCGCCGAGGTGTGCGCGATGAGCATCGGGGAGTCGTCCACGTTCCTCGGAGCGCTCGAGCTCAGTGAGCGTGACCGGATCATCGCCGAGCGGGTGACCAAGGAGATCAACGCCCGGCTCGGCTTCCTGCTCGACGTCGGCCTCGACTACCTCTCGCTGTCCCGGGCTGCAGCCACCCTGGCCGGAGGCGAGGCCCAGCGGATCCGGCTCGCCAGCCAGATCGGCTCCGGACTGGTCGGCACCCTCTACGTGCTCGACGAGCCGTCGATCGGCCTCCACCAGCGAGACAACCGCCGACTCATCGACACTCTCGTCCGGCTGCGCGACCTCGGCAACACCGTGCTGGTGGTCGAGCACGACGAGGACACGATCCGCGAGAGCGACTGGATCGTCGACATCGGCCCCGGTGCCGGTGAGCACGGCGGTCAGGTCGTCTACAGCGGCCCGGTGAAGGGGATCACCAAGGTCGCCGGGTCGGTGACCGGGCAGTACCTGTCCGGGAAGCGGTCGATCCCGGTCCCGTCGCAACGACGCGCGCCCGGCAGCGAGGCGCTCGTCGTCAAGGGCGCTCGCGAGCACAACCTCCGCGACATCGACGTGCGCATCCCACTCGGCTGCTTCGTCGCTGTCACCGGTGTGAGCGGGAGCGGCAAGTCGACCCTCGTGCGCGACATCCTGCTGCCGGTCCTGATGCAGCGGATCTACAAGAGCAAGACGGCTGCGGGTCGGCACAAGAACGTGACCGGTGTCGACAAGCTCGACAAGGTCATCGACATGGACCAGTCGCCGATCGGTCGCACGCCGCGCTCCAACCCCGCCACCTACACCGGGGTCTTCGATCACATCCGCAAGCTGTTCGCCACCACCGCCGAAGCCAAGGTGCGCGGCTACCTCCCGGGGCGGTTCAGCTTCAACGTCGCCGGCGGTCGCTGCGAGGCGTGCTCGGGAGACGGGACGATCAAGATCGAGATGCACTTCCTGCCGGACGTCTACGTGCCGTGCGAGGTGTGCAAGGGGGCGCGCTACAACCGCGACACGCTGGACATCACCTTCAAGGGGAAGAACATCTCCGAGGTGCTCGACATGCCGATCAGCGAGGCGGTCGACTTCTTCAGCAACCAGCCGGCCATCAGCCGGCACATGCAGACCCTGGTCGACGTGGGCCTCGGCTACGTGCGCCTCGGCCAGTCGGCTCCGACGCTGTCGGGCGGTGAGGCCCAGCGTGTGAAGCTGGCGGCCGAGCTGGCCAAGCGGAGCACCGGGCACACGATCTACCTGCTCGACGAGCCGACGACCGGGCTGCACTTCGAAGACGTCCGCAGGTTGCTGACGGTGCTGCTGCGCCTCGTCGACCAGGGCAACACGGTGCTGGTCATCGAGCACAACCTCGACGTGATCAAGACCGCCGACTGGATCATCGACCTCGGCCCCGAGGGAGGCAGCGGCGGCGGCACGATCGTCGCAGAGGGGCCACCCGAGCATGTCGCCACGGTGGCCGCGAGCCACACCGGGCGTTTCCTCCGACCCCTGCTCGGTCTGTGAGACTGCCCGGGTGACCACCCCGGACCTTGCCGCCGACGCAGCGCTGCAGCGGCGGACGCTCACCACGCTGCGCCTCGCGCAGGTGCCGGCGCAGGCCGCCGTGGCCGGAGTGGTGGCCGTCGTCGCACTGCTGGTGAAAGAGCTGCTCGACAGCGACCGGCTCGCCGGCACCGGGAGCGCTGCGTTCACCTTCGGCTCGGCGCTGGTGTCGGTGCCGCTGGCCGCGACGATGCGTCGCTCGGGACGGCGTCCGGGGCTGGTGCGCGCCTTCTCCCTCGGGGCGGCCGGCGCATTCGTGGCCGCAGCAGGTGGTCAGGTGGGCTGGTACGCGCTCTTCATCGTCGGCATGCTCCTGTTCGGCGCAGGGCAGGCCGCCGGGCTGCAAGCCCGCTTTGCCGGGGCGGACCTGGCGCCCGCCGACCAGCGGTCGCGAGCCATCGGCTCGGTGGTGTGGGTCGGCACGCTCGGTGCGGCGTTCGGGCCACTGCTCACGCCATGGGAGCGCGCCGTGGCCGGCGCGCTCGGCCTCGAGCCGCTGGTGGGCCCGTTCCTGTTCGCCGGGCTGTTCTTCGCCACTGCTGCGACGGTCATCGCCGTGCGCCTGCGCCCGGACCCGCTCGTCGTGGCTGGCCTGGTCGATCCGACGGCGGAGCGGACACGGCCGATCCGCCAGGCGCGCGCCGCGTTCGGCGTGGTCCGCTCGCGGCCGCTCGCCCGGTTGGGGTTGGCGTCGATGGTCATCTCGCAGGCCGCCATGGTCGCGGTGATGACGATGACCCCACCGCACATGGGCGACCACGACCACGCGGAGCTGAGTGCCTACGTGATCGCCCTGCACATCGTCGGGATGTACGGCTTCGCCCCGTTCGTCGGCCGGGTGGTCGAGCGCCTGGGGCGGCCGCGATCGATCATGATCGGCGCTGTCGTGCTCGGAGCCGGCACGTCGATCAGCGTCATCGGTGGCTACTCCTCGGTGCTCATCTTCCTGGGGCTGTTCCTGCTCGGCGTCGGATGGAGCTTCGGCCTGGTGGCGGGCAGCCCGCTGCTCACCGAGTCCGTGCCGGCAGAAACCAGCGTCGAGGTGCAGGGCGAGGGCGATCTGCTGATTAGCCTGTGCGGTGGCGTCGC
>DAINND010000172.1:0-6877 GCA_036736065.1 Ilumatobacteraceae bacterium | reverse complement strand
GGTGGGTGAGCTGGGCGCCCTTCGGGAAGCCGGTGGTGCCCGAGGTGTAGAAGATGGTGGCGTCGTCGTCGGGGTCGATGGTGGCGTCGGGCAGCGTGGCCGGCGCCGATTCGGGGCGCACGACGTCGTTCCACCGGCTGGCGTCGCTCGGCAGCTCGCGCTCGGTGCGCACGGCGATGACGTGCACCGGGCCGCCGGCACGCACCTCGTCGAGCACCTGCATCGCACGCTCGAGGCGCTCGTCGTCGGCGATCAGCACCTTGGGGCGCGAATCGTTCAGGCCGTAGGCCATCTCCGTCGGCGTCCACCAGGCGTTCATCCCCACGACGGCGGCGCCGATCGAGATCGTCGCCCAGTAGCCCACCACCCATTCGGGGTAGTTGCGCATGGCCAGGGCCACTCGGTCGCCCTCGCGCACCCCGTGGGTGTCGCGCAGCAGGTGGGCCAGGGCACGCACCTGGGCGTTGATCTCGGCGTAGGTGTACCGCTCGTCCTCGTAGACGATGTAGGTCTTGTCGCCGTGGAAGGCCGTGATCTCCCACAGCGCCCGCATGTGGGGCGGCGCCGTCTTGAAGGTCTTGACCGGGATGCCCCGGACCTCGATCTCGGCGATCTCGAAGGGGCCTCCGGGGCCGGTGAGTTCCTGGCGGGCAGCTGCGTAGTGGTGAAGCACGTCGGCCATCATGGTCGGGCCGATCGGCCTGACGCTACGCGGACCGATGCCGAGCCGGGACGCGAGACGACCCGCGCCCCACCTGGCGCGGGTCGTCGGCATCGCCGGTCGAGCCGGCTCAGGTCACGTGTTCGGCTGCGGAAGCACGCGCAGGTAGGGCTTGACCGTGGTCCAGCCCTGCGGGAACAGCTGCTTGGCCTCGTCGTCGCTCACGGCCGAGCCGATGATGACGTCGTTGCCGTCGGTCCAGTTCGCAGGTGTGGCCACCTTGTACTTCGCGGTCAGCTGGAGGCTGTCGATCACGCGCAGGATCTCGTCGAAGTTGCGGCCGGTCGAGGCCGGGTAGGTGATGGTGAGCTTCACCTTCTTGTCCGGGCCGATCACGAACACGGAGCGCACGGTGAGCGTGTCGTTCGCGTTCGGGTGGATCATGTCGTAGAGGTCGGCCACCTTGCGCTCGGGGTCGCCGATCATCGGGAAGTTCACCGGGGTGCCCTGGGTCTCGGCGATGTCGGCCTCCCACTTCTCGTGGCTGTCGACCGGGGCGACCGACAGGCCGATCACCTTGACGTTGCGCTTGTCGAACTCCGGCTTGATGCGCGCCACGTAGCCGAGCTCGGTGGTGCACACCGGGGTGAAGTCCTTCGGGTGGCTGAACAGCACGCCCCACGAGTCGCCGAGCCACTCGTGGAAGTGGATCTCGCCCTGGGTGGTGGGGGCGGTGAAGTCGGGGGCGATGTCGCCGAGGCGGACGGCCATGGGGTGCTCCTTGTGCGGGGGTTCGAATGATGTCGCGACCAACGCTAGCGAATATCCGACTATTTCGGTCAAGAATTGCAGCCCCTGCGCAGGGGCCTAGTCTCAGCAGCCATGACGATCGATCGCGCTGCTGCAGACAAGCTCCTCACCACCACCCGCTCGGTGCGCAAGCGCCTCGACCTCACCCGGCCCGTGCCGGGTCACCTCATCGACGAGTGCATCGAGGTGGCGATGCAGGCGCCCACTGGCACGAACGCCCAGAACTGGGCCTTCGTCGTGGTGACCGACCAGGCCAAGCGCACGGCGCTGGCCGACCTCTACCGGCAGGGCATGGAGGTGATGGCCGGCTCGGGCTACCCGCCGCCGCTGCCCGAGGGCGACCCGCGCGAGCACGTGATGCCGAAGGTGATGGACAGCGCCATGTACCTCACCGAGATCCTCGACCAGGTGCCGGTCTTCGTGATCCCCTGCGTGCAGGGCCGGATGGAGAAGGTGCCCCTGATCGCCGCCCAGGCGTCGACCTACGGCTCGATCCTGCCCGCGGCCTGGAGCTTCATGCTCGCGGCGCGGGCCCGTGGCCTCGGCACCGCGTGGACCACGATCCACCTGTTCTTCCACGACCAGGCGAGCGAGCTGCTCGGCATCCCGCCCGAGTGGACCCAGACGGCGCTGTTCCCCGTGGCCTACTACACCGGCGACGACTTCAAGCCGGCCCACCGCCTGCCTGCCGAGTCGATGATCCACCGCGACAGCTGGGGCAGCCACTGATGCCAGCTGCCGGCGAGACGTTGCTCGACGTCCTCGCCGAGGTGCGCATCGGCAACGACCGGCCGTTCCTGCTCGACGCGGACGGCGCGGTGCTGCTCACCTACGACGGTGCGGCGCGCCGATCGGCGCGGCTGGCGCACGCCATACGCGACCGCGGCCTGCAGCCCGGCGACCGGCTGGCGATGCAGGTCGCCAAGCGCATCGACGCGCTGATGGTGTACCTGGCGTGCATCCGCGCCGGGGTGGTGCTGCTGCCGATGAACACCGGCTACACCGCCGCCGAGGTGGCCCACCTGGTCGCCGACGCCGAGCCACGTCTGGTGCTCGACGACGCCGGCCTCGACGACCTCTCCAGATGGGCGGCTGCCGCCGACGAGTCGTGCGACGAGCACGTCGACCATGCCGGCCGGCCCGACGACCTGGCCGCGATCCTCTACACCAGCGGCACCACCGGTCGGCCGAAGGGGGCGATGCTCAGCCACCGCAACCTGGCGTCCAACACCGCCACCCTCGCCCATCTGTGGGGGTTCTCCGGCGACGACGTGCTGCTGCACGCCCTGCCGATCTTCCACACCCACGGCCTGTTCGTGGCCACCAACTGCAGCCTGGTGGCCGGGTCGGCGATTGTGTTCCTCGAGCGCTTCGAGCCCGACACGGTGCTCGCCGCCCTGGCGCGCTGCACGGTGATGATGGGCGTGCCGACCTTCTACACCCGACTGCTCGCCGACGCGCGCTTCGGCCCGGACGTCTGCGCCGGGATGCGCCTGTTCATCAGCGGCTCGGCGCCGCTGCTGGCCAGCACGCACGTCGAGTTCGAGGCGCGCACCGGCCACCGGATCCTCGAGCGCTACGGCATGACCGAGACGACGATGCTCACCTCGAACCCGCTCGACGGCGACCGCCGGGCCGGCACGGTGGGCCTGCCGCTGCCCGGGGTCGACGTGCGCGTCGTTGGCGACGACGGCCGGCCCGTGCCCGCGGGCGATGTCGGTGGCGTCGAGGTGCGCGGGCCGAACGTGTTCGCCGGCTACTGGCGCCGGCCCGACCTGGCTGCCACCGAGTTCACCGCGGACGGCTTCTTCCGCACGGGCGCCGTGGGGCGCTTCGACACCGACGGCTACCTGCACCTCGTCGGCCGCTCGAAGGACCTGGTCATCACCGGTGGGCTGAACGTCTACCCGGTCGAGGTGGAGGCGGTGCTCGACGAGTTGCCCGGTGTGCTCGAGAGCGCGGTGATCGGTGTGCCCGACCCGGACTTCGGCGAGGCCGTCGTCGCCGTCGTCGTCGTTGCCGACGGTGCCGTGATCGACCCGGCGGCGGTGCGGGCTGCAGCGCGCGACCTGCTGGCCGGGTTCAAGGTGCCCAAGGAGGTGCACGTGGTCGAGGCGCTGCCGCGCAACGCGATGGGCAAGGTCGAAAAGGCCGTGCTGCGCCGCACCTTCAGCGCCTGAGCGGCCCGGCCCGGCCCGGCTCGCGCTGCCGGCGGGTACGCTCGCCGCGATGAGCATCAAGGTGCCTCTCGACGACCTGCCCGCCACACTGGCCGCGTACCCGTGGTGCTACCTGCTCACGGTGGGCGACGATCAGCGCGCCCACTCGTTGGCCGTGCCGACGGTGTTCGTCGACGGCCGCTTCACCATCCCCGCGGGCCGCACCACGCGGGCCAACGCCGGGTCGCGGTCCACGGTGGCGCTGGTCTTCCCGCCGGCGAGCGGGCACGACTACAGCCTGATCATCGACGGCGTGGCCGAGGTCGACGACGAGCACGTGGTGGTGGTGCCGACCGGTGCGGTGATGCATCGCCCGGCGCTGCCTGGCTGACGTCCACCGCCGATCAGGGCTGCGCCCGGCCTCAGCGGGCGAGCATCCCCTCGGCCGATTCGTCAGCCATCGCGCCCCACTGGTGCGAGGGCAGGTGCATCAGCACGATGCCGAACGCGGCGAGCACCGAGTTGCGGAACGCCGGCTCGAGGCCGTTCCACGATGTCGAGCGCCACATCTGGAACCACTCGCCGCCGATGGTGATGAACCCGCCCATGAACAGGATGAGGATCATCGACAGCCCGATGGTGCCGAGTCGGCGGGGGAGGTCGAAGCTGCGGGTGCGACGCGCACGGAGCCAGGCCCACAGTGAGCAGAGCAGCACGACGGCGGTGAGCGACTCCCAGATGATCACACCGATGTAGGCGAGGTGGTGGAACCAGGTGGCCTCGATCGCCCGCCACATCACGTCGTCGTCGAGGCCTTCACCGGGAGGTGCGCCGAAGTTGGTGGTGTCCATCGACAGCACGTGCTTGACGAAGTCGAAGTTGGTGCCGTAGTCGGTGATGTTCCCGATCGCCACGAGCAGGATGTAGAGCGCGTTGATCCCCACCACCACGGTGCATGCGACAGGGAGCGTGCCGAGGCCGAGCAGTCGTTCGCGCAGGTCGCGTGCCGGTCGTGACGTCTCGTTCATCGGGTCCCCTCCACCGCTCACCCGGGCGTCGTGCCGGGTCGACTGCGCCGATGGTAGACCCCGGCGTCACCCGCGCAGGTCGATGCCGAACCGGCGAGCGAAGTCGTCGTAGTAGTCGTCGTCGTCGGCCCAGGCGCCGAGCGCCACCCAATCCTCGTCGGGCATCGCTGCGCGCCCCTCGACGATCTCCGGCCCGGCCCAGCTCACGGCGTAGCGCAGCTTCGGCGCATCGGTGGTGACGGCGTGGTGGATCACCGCGGCCACCTCGAACGGGTCGGTGGCGTGGGCCATGCCCGCCGCGTAGAACTGGAACAGTCGCCGGTAGGCCGCGTCGTAGGCGCCGCTCTGGTTCGGGGCGTCGATGTTCTTGGCGAAGAAGGCGCTCTTGGTGACTACCGGCTCGACGATGGCGACGCGGATCCCGAACGGGGTGAGCTCCTGGGCGAGCCCTTCGCTCAGGCCCTCGAAGGCCCACTTCGAGGCCACGTAGGGCGACTGGGCGATCGCCGCGATGCGCCCTGCCACCGAGGTGATGTTGACGATCGCGCCACGGCCGCGGGCGCGCATGCCGGGCACCACCTGCTGCAGGCACCGCACCGCGCCGCACAGGTTGACGTTCATCACGTCGAGGTAGAGCTCGGTGGGGCACTCCTCGGCCACGGCGTTGCCGCCGACACCGGCGTTGTTGACGAGGACGTCGACCACACCGTCGGTGGCCTCGAGCACCCGGGCGAAGCCGGCGCGCACCGAGTCGTCATCGGCGATGTCGAGCTCGACCAGCTCCAGCTCGACCCCGTGGTCGGCGGCCATCGCCAGCAGCTTGCCGGCCTTGTCGGCGCTGCGCACCGTGCCGAACACGCGGTGCCCCTGCGCAGCGAGGTGGATGGCCGTGGCGCGGCCGATGCCGCTGTTGGCGCCGGTGACGACCGAGACGGGACGGGCTGTGGAGGAGGCGTCGCTCATGGGGCGCCATCGTACGGCTGGTCGTGCGCCGCCTCCCGACGCAGCCACAGCCGCTCGGCGAGGCGCCGGCCCTGCACCAGCGTCGGGAACGCCGCAGCCACGAACGCCGCGGCCATCAGGTACACCCACCACGGGTTCACCGGCAGCTCGAACAGGTCGCGGCTCCACGGCATCACGAACGCTGCAGCGAAGAGCAGCGCCATGGTGGCCACCAGCGCCCGGCGCAGCAGGTTGAGCGGCTGGGCGACCAGCGAGAGGTGGATCAGCGCCACCGAGCCGGCGACGAGCACGGCTGCGGAGCGGGCCTCGTCGGCGCCGACGGCGTCGTCGAGCTGGGCCAGGGCGAACACGGCCATCGTCGCCAGGGCGATCACCGCACCGGCGGGCACGGCCCGGCCGAGCACGCGTCGCAGGAAGCCCTGCTCGACCCGCTCGGCGTTCGGTTCCAGCGCCAGGAAGAAGGCGGGCACCCCGATGGTGAGCCACGACAGGATCGTGAGGTGCACCGGCCGTAGCGGGTAAGCGAAGGCGAACACGCCGGTGAGCAGCGACAGGATCACCGAGTAGGTGGTCTTGGCCAGGAACAGGCTGGCGACCCGCTCGATGTTGTTGATCACCCGCCGGCCCTCGGCGACCACGGGCGGCAGGGCCGAGAAGTTCGAGTCGAGCAGCACGAGCTGGGCGACGCCGCGGGTGGCCTCGCTGCCCGAGGCCATCGCGATGCCGCAGTTGGCGTCTTTCAACGCGAGCACGTCGTTCACCCCGTCGCCGGTCATCGCCACGGTGTGCCCGCGCGCCTGCAGGGCGCGCACCATCGCCCGCTTCTGGTGCGGGGTGACCCGCCCGAACACCGTCGAGGCGGCCACGGCGTCGGCGAACTCGGCGCTCTCGGTGTCGGCGGGCAGGTCGAGGGCGTTGACGTTGTCAGCCCACCCCGACAGGCCGGCGCGGCGGGCCACGGCGCCGACGGTGACGTTGTTGTCGCCGGAGATCACCTTCAGCGTGACGCCCTGATCGGCGAAGTAGGCCAGGGTCGCCGGGGCGTCAGCGCGCACGACGTCTTCGAACAGCACGAGTGCCATCGGCTCGAGCGCGGGCAGTTCGTCGGTCGGCTCGGCGCCGCTGCCAACCCCGCCGCCGGCGAGCTCGAGGTCGGCGTGGGCCAGCACCAGCACCCGTCGGCCGTCGGCCGCCTGGGCCTCGACCAGGCGGCGCAGCTCACCGGCGTAGGCATCGCGCAACACGTTCTTCGGCGC
>DAINND010000171.1:0-6899 GCA_036736065.1 Ilumatobacteraceae bacterium | reverse complement strand
GTGAGGGGCGCGGGTTCGACCCCCGGCGTCCGCCCGACATGACGATGCCCCGGGCTCCTGCCCGGGCCATCGCCGCGTCTCGCTGGGGTGCGTCGACCAGCGGCGCTCCTGCTCCGGGCGCAGCGCTCGCGTACACTCCGGCGATGCGCTGTGCTTCCCGGGTGAGCCCGTGATCCGCCGCGCCGGCATCGACGTCGGCGGGACGAAATTCCTCGGCGTCGTGGTCGACGAGCGTGGCGAGATCGTGCTCGAACGCCGCAGACCGACCCCGCAGGGCGCCGACCAGGTGATCGACGGCCTCGTCGACTTCGCTCGCGAGCTCGGCCCCTGGGACTCGCTCGGCATCGGGGTGCCCGGCCTCGTCACCCGGGACGGCATCCTGCGCGCCGCACCGAACCTGGTGAGCGTGGCCGAGCTCGCCGTCGGTCCGCGGGTGGCGTCGGCGCTCGGTCGTCCGGTCGCGATCGACAACGACGCCACCTGCGCTGCGCTGGCCGAGTGGCAGTACGGCGCCGGCCGCGGCGTCGATGACATGGTGATGGTCACCCTCGGCACCGGCATCGGTGGAGGGATCGTGGCCGGCGGTCGGCTGCAGCGTGGCGCCAACGGCTTCGCCGGGGAGATCGGTCACATGGTGGTCCACCCGGACGGTCCGCTGTGCCCCTGCGGCCGGAAGGGGTGCTGGGAGCGCTACGCGTCCGGCACCGGTCTGGCCCGTCTCGCACGCGAGCACGCGACGGGCCGGCGGGCGAGCCGCGTGGTCGAGCTCGCCGGCGGAGATCCGGCCCTGGTGCGTGGCGAGCACGTGCAGGCAGCCGCCCGCGAAGGTGACGGCGACGCGCTCACCGTGCTCGACGACTTCGGCCGCTGGGTCGCCATCGGGCTGGTGAGCCTGGCCAACGTCCTCGACCCGGCGATGTTCGTGCTGGGGGGCGGCTTGGCGGCATCGGCGGACCTGCTCATCGGGCCGATCGAGCGATGGTTCCGCGACCTGCTCTACGCCCCGGACCTGCGACCCCACCCGGCGCTCGTCTTCGCCGACCTCGGTGAGCAGGCCGGCGCCGTGGGCGCAGCGCTGCTGATCGAGCACCGCTGAGCGCATGGGCTCGGGTACAGTCCGGCGAGCACGCGCCGTGGTCGGACATGGGGGAAGGCCGGAGGATGGATGACGGTTCGCCGCGGGGCGGACGGATCGAGCTGACGGGGGTCTCGAAGGCCTTCGGCGAGCAGGAGGTCCTGCGCGACGTGCACCTCACGATCGAGCCGGGTGAGTTCTTCTCCCTGCTCGGACCGTCCGGGTGCGGAAAGACGACCACGCTGCGCCTCATCGCCGGCTTCGAGCAGCCCGACGCCGGCGGGGTGGCGATCGACGGCGCCCCGATGGACGGCGTCCCGCCGGAGCGCCGGCCGGTCAACACCGTGTTCCAGAGCTACGCGCTGTTCCCGCACCTCGATGTGGCCGCCAACGTCGGCTTCGGGCTGCGCTTTGCCGACGTCGGTCGGGACGAGCGCCGTCAGCGGGTCGCCGAGGCGCTCGAGCTCGTGCAGATGAGCGGCTACGCGAACCGCCGGCCGCATCAGCTCTCCGGCGGGCAGCAGCAGCGTGTGGCGCTGGCGCGGTCACTCGTGCTGCGCCCGAAGGTGCTGCTGCTCGACGAGCCGCTCGGAGCGCTCGACGCCCAGCTGCGGCGAGCGCTGCAGGACGAGCTGCGCGCGCTGCATCGCGACGTCGGGATCACCTTCGTCTACGTCACCCACGACCAGGAGGAGGCGCTCACGATGAGCGATCGCCTGGCCGTGATGCGCGGCGGTCGGATCGAGCAGGTGGGTGACCCCCGCGACGTCTACGACGAGCCGGTGACGGCGTTCGTGGCCGACTTCCTCGGGCACGCCAACCTGGCCAAGGGCCGGGTGGTGGGCGACGGGGTGCTCGAGCTCGGTGGTGTGCGCCTCGACACTCGCACCGGTGGGGTGCCGGTCGGGGCCCGGTGCACGGTGCTCATCCGGCCCGAGCGTCTGCGTCTGAAGCGCTACGGGGCGGGCGTGCTGCACGCCCGCGTCGAGCAGATCGTGTTCGCCGGGCCGGTGATGCGGGTCCGGGTCAGGATGGGTGAGCTCGAGCTCGAGACCGTCCTGCCGAACGACGGGACGGCGCTGCCCGGCGCTGTCGGCGAGATGGTCGACATCAGCCTCGGCCGTGACGCAGTGCGCCTGCTCATCGACTGACGTGGCGCCGGCCGCCGGCGTCGATGCGTGGCGATGGGCTCAGTCGGCCCGACCGTAGAACCCGAGCCGCTCCTCCGCCGAGAAGCGCACGCCCGGGAGCTCGTAGAAGGAGAACACGGCGATGATGCGCGCCCGGTCGCCGCGGACGTCGGCGACACGGTGCGGGGTGTTCTTGCCACGGAACACGTTGAGCGTGCCGGGAGCGAGGGTGAGCCAGCGGACCTCCGGGTCCTCACCGCGCAGCATCCGGGCCACGCCGTCGTAGTTCGGGTCGGTGTCGGTGCGAAGGTCGGTCCGGTAGACGAACTCGCCGCCCTGGTCAGGGGCCTGCAGCAGCAAGGTGGTGGTGAACTCCGAGCGGTCGAAGTGCCAGTTGAGCTGCTGCCCCTCGACGTAGGACATGACGTTCACCGCGGCGAGGTGGTCGTCCATGGTGTGGAGCGCCGGCTTGTCCATCGTGGCGGCGAGGAACGTGGCGAACTCGGGCCAGTCGTAGAGCAGGGCCATCGGGCTCCCCGGGATCTGATCGAGGCACAGGGTGTCGTTCGAGGTGTGGAACCGGCCGAGCGCCGGGTGGTCGTCATCGAGCTCGGGGATGCTGGGCAGGAAGTAGATGTTGTGCTCGCGCTCGTGGCGGAACGACTCGGCAGCGAACCGAGGGGCGACCGCGGATGCGGCTTCACCGGCCACGTCGGGGCGCATGAAGCCGGGCAGGGTGTACATGCCCGTGGCAGCCAGGTCGGCCCGGCACTGGTCGACGAGCGCGACCCAACCGGGGCTGCCGGGTTGAGCGACGGGGTAGCGGGCGAGGTCGAGTAGGTCATGCATGCGGGTGCTCAGCCTTCGCCCATGATCCGTCGGTAGCGGCGGTCCCAGTCGATCACCAGGTCGTCCTTGTCCGACAGCACGCCGGTGGTGAAGCGGCTCGAGGCGACGCCGAGTTGGACCCGTTCGCAGACCCCGTAGTCCTGGGCGGCCACCAGTTCGCTGAACTCGACGATCTGCGACGGGTCGAATCGCTCGTCGGCGACGGTGTCGGGTGCGAAGAGGTACTCGGTGACCACATCGGTGCGCCCAGGGCTGCGCGGGTGCAGGAACGAGATGATCGCGCTGGTGCCGGTGACGTCGACGAAGCCGTTGGGGAACACCGTCGCGCCGAAGTAGGAGTCGACGTCGACGCCCTCCACGCCGGGTAGCAGCGGCAGCCCCGATCGGCCGGAGTGGCTGAAGCTGTCGCCGCCGATCTGCACGCCACCGTCGGGGCGGTCCGGGTCGTAGCTCCAACCGGAGCGATAGGTGGGGATCAGGTCCACGAGCTCCGGGTGGACCCGAGTGCAGTGCAGGCACTCGAGGTAGTTCTCGACGAGGACCTTCCAGTTGGCCTGCACGACGCTGACCGTGCGTGCGCCGGTGACGAGGCCATGGAACCCGAAGCGCTCGATCTTGAGCAGCTCCGGTGCGTTGGCGGCGAGCCATGCCTCGAACGGCGGGGGGTCGGCAGCCACCGACACGAACACGAAGCCCTCCCACTCGGCCACACCGACCCGCCACAGCCCGAGCTCGGCGCGATCGGCGTCGCTGGTGTCGAGGTGCGGGGTCGAGATCAGCCGACCGTCGAGGGCATAGGTCCAGGCATGGTAGGGGCACATGAGCGAGCCCTGCCCGCTGCGGGCGCCCTCGTCGCACAGTCGTGCGCCACGGTGACGGCAGGTGTTGGCGAAGGCGTGCAGTGCACCGTCGAGCGATCGCGTGACGAGCACGCTGTCGCCGACGACGTCGACGACACTGCGCCCGCCCGGTTCGAGGGCATCGGCACGCAACGCCAGGTACCAGCCGCGGTGGAAGATGACCTGTCGCTCGTGCTCGAAGACCTCGGGTGCGAGATAGTCGTCACGGCCGAGCGAGGGCTCGAGCGGCATCGCTCAGCGGCCCTTCCACACGGGCGGACGCTTCTCCATGTAGGCGAGGTTACCCTCAGCGGCGTCCTCGCTGTCGATGGCCGCCCGGTAGGAGGGCAGCTCCTTGATGAGCGACATCGCCTCGATCGGGTCGACATGGGCCGTGCGCCGGCCGATGTCGAGCATCGCCGCGACCGACAACGGCGCCGCCCACATCACCTCGCGGGCCAGGGTGCGCGCTGCCTCGAGCAGCTCGGCGCCGGGCACCACCCGGTTGACCAGACCCCACCTGGCTGCCTCGTCGGCGCTCATCCGGCGCCCCGTCAGGAGCAGCTCCCGAGCGATCGGCCCGGGGAGCAACGTGGGGAGGCGCACGCTGCCTGCATCGGGGATGATGCCGAGGCCCGCTTCGGGCAGGAAGAACTGCGCGTGATCAGCGGCGACGAGCAGATCGGCGGCCATGGCGATCTCGAAGCCGCCGCCGACGGCCATGCCGTTCACGGCGACGATCACCGGAGTGGTGCGACCCGGGAGGTCGGGGAAGCCGCCGAAGCCGCCGGGGCCGTAGTCGGCGTCGAACGCCTCGCCCTCGGCGGCTGCGCCGAGGTCCCACCCTGCGGAGAAGAATCGCTCCCCGGCGCCGGTGACGATCGCGACACGCACACCGGGGTCGGCCTCGAAGGCCACGAAGGCCTCTCCCATCGCCTTGCTCGTGGCGGCGTCGATGGCGTTGGCCTTCGGTCGGTCGATCGTGAGGGTGGCGATGCCCTCATCGATGTCGACGTGGAATCCGGTGCTCATGTGCGCTCCTGTGGGGACGGGGGAGGAGAGGCCATCGACGTCGATGCATCGTCGACGAGGAGGAGGGCGTCGACGGCGACCGCACCCTGACGGCCGACCAGGACGGGGTTGAGCTCGACTTCGACCACATCGGTGCCGACGACCTGCTCGGAGAGGCACACCACCAGGTCGACCAGCGCGTCGACGTCGGCGGGCGGCCGGCCGCGGAAGCCCGTGAGCAGAGCGTGGCAGCGCCGCCGTTCGAGCGCGAGGCGGACCTCGTCGGCGGTGACCGGGGCGAGCAGGTGGGTCACGTCGCTCCAGAGCTCGGTCGTCACGCCACCGTGGCCCAGGGAGACCAGCCAACCCACCGGCGGGTCGCGGCGCACGGCGACCAGGACCTCGGCGACCACGTCGGTGACGGTGGCCTCGACGAGGTACCCGCTCGGCGCGTCCGGCATCGTCCCGAGCGCGTCGGTGAGCTCGGTCCGGTCACGCAGGCCCACCCGCACGGCGCCGGCCTCGCTCTTGTGCGCCAGCCCGAGGGCCTTCAGCGTGACGGGGAAGCCGATCGCCTCTGCGGCGTCGGCCACCTGGTCGCGGTGGGCGACGCGTCCGTCCGGGACGGCGATTCCGAGGCTGCCGAGGCGCCGCTTGGCGGCCGCCTCGTCGACGAGCCGAGTCGCTGCGGCCGGGCTGACGGGTGCGTGCGGTGGCGAGCAGCGGCTCATGACCTGCGCAGCGGCGTCGAGGGCGACGAGGCCCTCACTCAGCCCGAGCAGCGCGGTGATGCCACGAGCAGCGACATGGGTGCGGAACGGCTCGTTGATGCATTCGGCGAGCGATGCCACCACGACGGCGCGTCGACCCGTGGCCGCTGCAGCATCGGCGAGCGCGTCGGCGGCGAGGTACCACGAGGAGGGGTCGTTGTCGGGGGACGGCGGAGCGTCGAGGACGAGCATCGTGGCGTCCTGCGGGCCGTCGAGCACGGCCGTGAAGCAGCGTGCCATCGCCTCACGGTCACCCCACATGAACGTGTGGTAGTCGAACGGGTTGCTCACGGCCACCAGTTCGGTGAGTGTCGACTCGATCCGCTCCCGGTGGCCGTCGGCGAACGGCTCGAAGCGCAGCCTGGAGTGCTCCGCCCGGTCGGCCACGAGCGAGGCTTCGCCACCCGAGCAGCTGAGCGAGACGACGCGGGGGCCGTCGAGCCGGCCACCCGAGTCGAGCAGCTTGAGCGTCTCGAGCAACTCGGCGGGGGTGCGCACGGTGGCCACCCCGTACCGCTCGAACATGGCGTCATAGGCAGCGGCGCGGCCGGACATCGAACCGGTGTGCGAGGTGGCGATCAGCGCCCCTGCCGCCGAGCGTCCGGTCTGCAGCGCGACCAGGGGCACGCCGCGGGCACGGGCTCGGGCGGCGACCGAGGCGAAGAGCTGCGGATCGCGAACGGCCTCGAGGAACATGCCGATCGCCGTGATGCGGTCGTCGTCGACGAGTGCGGCCACGGCATCCTCGGTGCCCAGGCAGGCCTGGTTGCCCACCGTGACCATCGACCCGAGGCGCAGGCCGCGCTGTTGGAAGGTGAGGTTGACGGCCACGTTGCCGCTCTGGGAGACGATCGCGACGCCGCGCTCGCTGCGACTGCAGCCGTGCGCGTCGGGCCACAGCGCCACCCGGTCGAAGGTGTTGACGAACCCGTAGCAGTTGGGCCCGAAGAAGGGCAGCCCACCGGCGGCATCGAGCAACTCGGCCTGGAGGTCGGCCTCGCCGGTCTCGGCGAACCCGGACCCGTAGCAGACGGCACCACCTGCGCCCATGGCGGCCAGGGTGCGCATCGCTGCCACCGTCGCGAAGCGGTTGACGCCGAGGAACACGGCGTCGGGCACGTCGGGCAGATCGTCGAGCGCGGCCACGGTCGGCCCGCCAGACAGCTCGGTGAGGCGCGGGTGGACCGGACAGATAGGGCCGGGGACGACGAGCTTGAGGCATTGG
>DAINND010000170.1:0-6908 GCA_036736065.1 Ilumatobacteraceae bacterium | reverse complement strand
ACCAGGCGAGGGTGGAGACGGCGGCGGGCCTCGCGACCTCCTGGATGGTGCCGAAGTACGACGCGGGGAACCCGGCGGCGCTGAAGCGGCGGGTGGCCAGCGGCACGGTGCTGCGGCCGTTCTCGCGGCCGGTGCTGGAGGCCTGCTACACCACGGCGTGGGCGTATTACGACGAGGTCGCGGCGCGCACCACGCTCGCGTATGCCGTGCTCGGGTGGCGGTCGCTGCGGGCGATGGGCGCGTACTAGCTGGTGCAGGGCTACGCGCGCTCGCTCGGCCAAGTGATGAGCCGTAGCGAGGCCGCCATCTACGCCGAGCCCAAGCGCCTCGAGGCCGCCGGGCTCGTCTCCCACACCGACGCACGCCGCGGCAACCGCATCGTGCCCGTCTACTCGATCACCGAAGCAGGCCGCGACGAGCTGCGCGCCTGGCTCGGCCGTCAGGCGACCTTCCCCGAGGTCGATGTCGAGCCGGTCCTGCGCGTGGTGTTCGCCGAAGCCGACCGGCCCGAGCTCGTGCGCGCCACCGTCACCGCCTTCCGCGACGAGGTGCTCGCCCGCGCGCTCGGCATGCGCGCCATCGCCGACGAGTACCGCACCGGCAACGGCCCGTATCAGCAGCGAGCGCCGATGGTGGCCCTGAGCGGGCAGTTCATCGTCGAGTTGCTGAACGCCTACCTGCGTTGGTGCGACGGGGTGCTCGCGACGCTCGACGAGTGGGGCACCCTCGGGCCCGAGGCCGGGCCCGAGGCCGTGGCCGCCATCATCGAGATCGGCGAGCACATCGCCCAGATGCGTGACGGCCGGTGACACCATGACACCCGCCGCCGGGCCGTCACGCACACAGGTCCTCGGCCGGCTCGACCCCGTGGTGGTCGCCGCCGTGGTGCTCGGTTCGGTGGTCCGCCTCGTGTGGGTATGGGCTGCCGCCCGACCGCCGGTCGGCCTGATCGACCAGAGCGCCTACCTCGGCGCTGCCGAGGGCCTCGTCGACGGCGACGGCTACACACGCTTCGGCGCGCCGTCGGCGTACTACCCGCCGGGCTACTCGCTGCTGCTCGCCGCTGCGATGGCCACCGCACGCCTCGTGTGGGACGTGAGCGGTCCGGTCCTCGCAGGTCTCGTCAACGTCGTCGTCACCGCGGTGGCGATCGGCGCCACCTCCGTGCTGGCGCGCCGCCTCGTCGACACCACGGCGGCGCGCTGGGTGGCGTGGCTCGCCGCCCTGCTGCCCGCATCGGTGGTCGCAGCGGCGTCCGCACTCACCGAGCCGACCTACATCGCCCTCGTCGCTGTCGGCCTGGTCGCCCTGGTTGCCCCGGACGGCTCACTGCGCACGAGCACCGAGCTCGTCGGTGGACGAGCCCTGGCGCCGATCATGGTCGCCGGCGTGGCCTGGGGGGCGGCGGTGCTGGTCCGCCCGGTGCTGCTGCTCGGGCTCCCCGTGCTGGTGCTGGCCTCCGGCTGGGGGCGCGGCCTGCGCGGCCGACTGGGTGTCGGCGTGCTCTGCGCCGTGGTGCTGGTCGTGCTCGCTCCCTGGTTGGTGCGCAACGCCATGGTGATGGACCGGGTGGCGCTCAGCACCAACACCGGCGACAACCTGTGCATCGGGCACCACGACGGCGCGCCCGGCCACTTCGCCCTGTCGGACGAGTGCGAGCCTTCCGCGCCGACGACCAGCATCGATCCCGAGTCGTTGCGCCGAGCCGAGATCGCCCGGGACACCGAGCTGACCCGACGGGCGGTGTCGTGGGCCGTTCGCCACCCCCTCGACGAGCTCGGCCTCGTGCCCCGCAGGATCTGGTTCACCATCGCGCCGGACCACGAGGCGATCGACGCAGTCGAGTCCTACGGGGCCGACCCGTGGCTCACCCCTGCGTCCCGAACCCTGCTCCGGATCACCGAGGCTGCCTCGAGCACGCGCGTGCTCGTGCTCGGCTCGTGGGGCCTGGCCCGCGAGCTCCGGCGCCGGCCTCGCGCCACCGGCTGGTGGGCCGTGGTCGCAGCGATCGCCGGCCCGCTGCTGTCGGTGGTGGTGTTCTTCGGTGGGTCGCGCTTCGCTGTCCCGGTGGTATGGCTCGCCCTGCTCGGCGTCGGTGCGCTCGTCGCCCGGCCGCCGACACGCCCGGCCGGGTCGCGTCGACGCTGACGACGCGACCGGCAGCCCGAAGGTGTCCCCAGCACCGGGGCGCGAGGGCGCTCAGCCGCGGGCCAGGACGTGCTCGGCAGCCACCTGCATCACGCGCACGGCGCTCCGCGCGTCGATGATGCCGCGCAGCGCCTGCTGGATGGCCGACCAGGCGGCATCTTCGATCGCAGGGAAGCGCGCCAACGAGGGGTAGGTGATCATCGCCTCGGCGATGGTGGCCCGGGTGATCGCCAGGCGCTGCCCATCGATGGCGCCCTGCGGCTCCACTGCGGCGAGCGCGGCCGTGTTGGCGCACATCGATCCACCGGACGCGTCGATCGACTGGGCCTGCGCACCGAGCAGCCGCTCCACCAGCTCCACGGCGCCCACCACATCGCCGCACGTCGTGGGCACCGCCCAGGCATGGCAGCCCGAGTAGCTCACCCGGCGGACGGGCCCGGCCGGATAGGCGCTCGGCACGAGCACGTCGGCCAGCGCCGAGTCGCGGATCGCGCCCCAGCCGCCCGGCCACGCCGCGGCCATGTCGACCTCACCCTCGAGCAGGGCCCGGTCGACATCGTCGTAGTGCCAGCCGGGCAGCTCGCCGGGCGCCCGGGCAGCCAGGCGCTGCATCGTCACCACCGCCTCGATCGCGGCATCACTGACGAACGTCGGGCGCAGCTCGTCGTCGAACAGCCGGCCGCCCGCACCGGCCACCAACTCGAAGAACATGCCGAACGCGCCCGACTCGCGTCCGGTGAAGCCCAGCACCGCATCGCTCGCCAGCAGTTCGGCCCAGGTGTCCGGCGGGGTCGGCAGGCGGTCGGCGCGCGACCACAGCACGCGCACGTCGATGAGCCGCGGTGCGCAGCGCAGCACCCCGCCCACGCGGCACAGCCCGACCGCTCCGGGAGCCAGACCACCCACCACCGCCGGGTCGAGGAGGTCGTCGAGCGGGCGCAACCACGCAGCCTGCGACGGTGCGTACTTCGAATGCGTGGCCAGCACGTCGATGCGCTCGCCGGCCGTGAGCATCTCGGCCACGCGGCGATTGAGCGTGGGATGGTCGGCTCGCACGACCACCTCCACCGCACCGCTCGCGAACACGTCGGGAAGCTGGTCGTAGAGGTGGTCGTACATCGGTCCGGCCACCAGCGCCACCCGCAGCGGCCCGGCCGCGCTCACGTCGTCACCAGCCGCATCCCGGTGATGCCGCCGTCGAGCAGGAAGTCGGCGCCGCTCGTGAACGTCGTCGGCGCTGCCAGGTAGGCGACGGCGTCGGCCACCTCCTCGCACGTCACCAACCGCCCGAGCGGCTGGCGCCGGCGCAGCGCGTCCATCGCCGCATCAGGATCGGGCGTGGCCGCGATCAGCCGCTCCACCCACGGGCTGCGCACCGTGCCCGGCGACACGCAGTTCACCCGGATGCCCCGCTCGGCCTCGTCGGCGGCCATCGCCTTGGTGAGCGACAGCACGGCGCCCTTCGACGCCGAATAGACGGCGCGCTCCACCAAGCCGACCGAGGCCGCCACCGAACAGGTGTTGACGATCGCGCCCCGGCCGGCGGCGCGCATCGAGGGCAGCACGGCGCGGCTCATGTTGGCGATGCCGAACACGTTCACGGCGAACACCCGCTGCCACTCGTCGAGCGTGGCCGACACCACATCGCCCACGCTGCCGCCCCCGGCGTTGTTGCACAACACGTCGATGCGGCCGTGCTCGGCCACCACCTGCGTCGCGGCTGCGACGCACGCCTCGGGATCGGTGACGTCGAAGCCATCGGCCAGATCGAGGCCCACCACCGTGTCGCCGAGCGCCGTGAACCGCTCGACGAGGGCGGTGCCGATGCCACCCACCGAACCGGTCACGATCACGATGCGTCCGCTCATCGCCGCGGCCCCCGGACGCCCCCCGCCGGGCCCGCCCACGCCGTCTCCTGCACGTCGACCACCTCCCTCGCGCGGGCGGCCACCCACCGCCCGCGTCCCGCATGCTTGCACACCCGAGGTCCGTCGGGGCAGGGCTAGCCTCGCCGCACGCAGCCAGCGCACCGGTCAGGGCGCTGGGCGGGTCGAAGGGGGATCCACGTGACCATGACCGGGACCACGATCACGGGTGCACGCACGCACGACCTGCGGGCGCGCACGTCGCGCACCCTCGCCGGGTCCGACGCCGTCCACGCCGACCCGGACTACTCGGCCGCCTACGTGGTGCTCACCACCGACAGCGGGCTCGAGGGCCACGGCATGACCTTCACCATCGGCCAGGGCAACGACCTGTGCTGCGCGGCGATCGAGGCCCTCGCGCCACTGGTGGTGGGGCGCACGCTCGACGACATCGTCGACTCGATGGGCGACCTGTGGCGGGCGCTCACCAACCACTCGCAGCTGCGCTGGCTCGGCCCCGACAAGGGCGTGATCCACCTCGCCGTCGCGGGGTTGGGCGAAGCCCGGGGGGGGCGGTGGGGCAAGGCGCGTGGGGAGGCCGGGTGGGGGGACGTGGGCGAGCGAGCGGCGCCGAGCTCGAGCCCGAGCAGCTCGTCGACTGCAGCGACCTCCGCTACCTGCGCGACGTCATCGATGAAGACCGCGCCATCGCCCTGCTGCGCGACCGGGCCGCCGGCAAGGCTGAGCGGCTGGCGACACTGCGCCGCGACGGCTACCCCGCCTACATCACCTCGGCCGGCTGGCTCGGCTACCCCGAGCCGATGGTGCGCGACCTGTGCCGGGCGGCCATCGCCGACGGCTGGACCAGCTTCAAGACCAAGGTCGGCATCGACGTGGTGTCCGACATGCGCCGCTGCGAGGTGATGCGCGAGGAGATCGGCGACCACCGCCAGCTGATGGCCGACGCCAACCAGGTGTGGGACGTCCCCCAGGCGATCGAATGGATGAGCCACCTCCAACCGTTCGGGCTGCGCTGGATCGAGGAGCCGACCAGCCCCGACGACGTGCTCGGTCACGCTGCCATCCGCCGCGGTGTGGCCCCCATCGGTGTGGCCACCGGTGAGCACGCCGCCAACAAGGTGATGTTCAAGCAGCTGCTCCAGGCCGGCGCGATCGACTACTGCCAGGTCGACGCCTGCCGGCTCGGCGGGCTCAACGAGGTGCTCGCCGTGCTGCTGCTCGCCGCCGTGCACGATGTGCCCGTGTGCCCGCACGCCGGCGGGATCGGGCTGTGCGAGTACGTGCAGCACATCTCGATCATCGACCACGTCGTCATCGGCTCACCGCTCGACGACCGCACCACCGAGTACGCCGGGCACCTGCACGAGCACTTCATCGACCCGGTGCGCATCCGCGACGGCCGCTACCTCGTGCCCGAGTTGCCCGGCTACTCGATCGAGATGCACCCCGAGTCGATCGCCGCGCTGTCGTACCCCGACGGCGCCGAGTGGCGCGACTGACGAGACCGACCTCGCTCAGCTCGCGCCGGTGGCGTGGGCGCCGGCCAGACCGGCGCGCAGCGCGTCGATCATCCGTGCCGTGAACCCTCGCATCGCCGCGCTGTCGGGGGCCAGCACGTCGGCCGCGTGGTACATCCCGGGCTCGACGTGCAGCTCGCACGGCACGCCCGCCTCGCGCAGGCGCCGCGCGTACTCGACGCCCTCGTCGTGGAACAGATCGATGTCGCCGACTCCCACCCACGCTGGCGGCAGCCCACTCAGATCGACCCGCCGGGCGGGCACCGCCCAGGGCACCTCCGCCGTCCGGGCAGCGCGGTCGACACCACCCAGGTAGGCCCGCCACGCGTAGCCGTTCGAGCGGCTGGTCCACACGAGCGTGTCGCTCTCGCCCGTCGTGCCGGTGCGGTCGTCGAGCATCGGGTACTCGAGCAGCTGGAAGCACACCGCCGGTCCGCCCCGGTCATGGGCCATCTGGGCGAGCGCGGCAGCCATGCCGCCACCAGCGCTGGCCCCGGCGATCGCGATGCGCGCCGGGTCGACACCCAGTGCGGCGGCCTCGCGGTGCAGCCACTCGAGCACCGCATAGCAGTCGTCGAGCCCGGCCGGGAACGGGTGCTCGGGCGCCAGGCGATAGTCGACGTTGACCACGAGGGCGCCGAGCTCGCGGGCCATGCGGCTGCACCAGTCGTTCGACATGTCGGCGATGCCCATCACGTAGCCGCCACCGTGGACCCACAGCACCGCCCCGCTCGGGCTCGGGCGCGCGGGGCCTTCGTAGACCAGCGTGCGCACCCGACGGCCGTCGGGCGCGGTCACCTCCACCTCGCGGCTGGTCACCCCGGCGACACATGCGGTCGGTCGATCGAGGAACCGGCGGCCGATCGGCAACATGCGTTCGTTGGCCAGCCCGATGGGAAACAGCAGCTGCCAGTTGCGCAGCTCGGGCGCGACCGTGGCGAGCGCCCGGCGACGCCGGACGAGTTGCGCGCCGACGACCACCAGACCGGCCAGCAGGCCCAGCCGGATGATCCGCCTCATGCGGACATCCCACCGTCGATCGCGATCACCTGGCCGGTCACCCACGACGCCGCCGGGGCCACCAGGTAGAGCACCGCGTTGCCCAGGTCGTCGGCGGTGCCCAGGCGCCGCGTGGGCAGCCGCAGCCGCTTCTCGAAGCCGGCCAGATCGGCCTCGTCCAGATGCAGTGCCGTCATCATGATCTCGGTCGGCACCGCACCGGGCATGATGCAGTTGACGCGGAGCCGGGGGCCGAGCTCGCGGGCGAAGGTGCGGGTGAGCGAGTTCACGCCGGCCTTCGCCGCCGCGTAGTGGCCACTGCCCGGAGTGGTGGTGGTCGCCGCCCGCGACGGGGAGT
>DAINND010000169.1:0-6944 GCA_036736065.1 Ilumatobacteraceae bacterium | reverse complement strand
CGCGGCCGCTCTGCGGCGGGTGGCTCGGCCGAGCCGCTGCGCCGAGCTGCGCCGTCCGGTGCTCGTGATCTGGACGGCGCTCGTGCTGGTCTTCTTGTTCGTTCCCATCCTGCTGGTGGTGCGCCACTCGTTCAACAACGGTCCGTCGTTCTCCATCTGGAGTGGTAGCTACAGCACCGTGTGGTGGGGTGGTGAGCCCGGGCGCACACCGTCGGGCCAGCCGATGGTCGGCCTGTTCCGCTACGCAGAGCTCGGTCCCGTGCTGGTGTCGTTCGTCGTCCTCCTGGCCATCGGTCTCGCCCTGCCGAGGGTCGTGGCTCGCATCACCGGCGAGCGCAACCGTCACCTGGCGCGGTGGTCCTTCCCCGGAGCCATTGCCGTCGCGGTCGTCCTCAACGGCTTCCGCACCGACTGGTACCGCTCGATCTTCGAGCAGGCCGGTGTGGGCGATGGCCTGCGCGGCTCGTTCCTGGCAGCGTTCGGCGCGACGGTCGTCGCCGTGGTGCTGGGCGGCCTGTGTGGCATCGCCCTGGCGCGGCATCCGGGCCGGTGGAGCAAGGTCATGATGGCCTTGCTGTTCCTCATCCTGGTGACGCCCGAGATCATGGACGCGATCGCCCTCGCCGGCTGGATGCAGCGCAGCGGTGGACCGTTCACCAACGACGTGCTCGGGGTGCCGTTCGGCATGATCCGGTTGTGGGTCGGCCAGTCGCTGTACGCGAGTGCCGTCGTGACCTTGATCGTCCGGGCCCGCCTCGCCGGTGTCGACGAGTCGCTCGAGGAAGCAGCCGGCGACCTCGGCGCGCCACCTGGCCGTGCGTTCCGACAGATCACCCTGCCGCTCATCTCGTCGGCGCTGATCGCCGGTGGCCTGCTGTCGTTCACCCTGTGCCTCGACAACACCATCATCTCCACGCTGATCAGCGGAGCCTCGTCGACGTTCCCGGTCGCTCTCGTCAGTGCAACCAAGAGTGAGATCAAGCCCTTCTGGGCCGTCGGTGCGGTGGTGCTGTTCCTCCTCACGATGGCGCTGCTGGCCTTCCTGGCCAACGTGCTGCGCAAGTCGGGTGAGTCGTCGTCGCAGATCGCGGCCACGCTCACCGGCAGCTGAGCAGCGTCTCACCATGAAGGTGCTCGTCGTCGGGGCCGGTCTGGCCGGACTGTCGGCTGCGGCGCGCCTTCGAGCCGCCGGCACCGACGTGGAGCTGATCGAGGCGAACGATCGCGTCGGAGGGCGGGCGCGCACGGTGCGCGACGGCTTCGTCGACGACCAGTACGTCGAGAGCGGCGCCGAGTGGGTCGATACCGATCACCACCGCATCCGTGCGCTGATGGGTCGGTACGGGATCGAGACCCTCGGCGAAGGTCAGTGGTGGACGATGATCCGGCGGATGCTCTTCGTCGATGGTCGGCTGCTCGACGCAGAGCAGGCGACTGCGCTCCAGCCGCGTCTCGTCGACGAGCTCGACGAGTACGAAGCGGCATTCGAGGAGATCGGCGCTGGCATCGCCGACGCCGCGTTCCCGGAGCGCCATCCGGACGCCGCCTTCCACGACGCGCGGTCGATGCAGGACATCGCCGACGAACGAGGCCTCCACGGGCTGTCGGCGCTGCTCGCCCGGCGCAACAGCCAGGGTGAGTTCGCCGAGGAGCCCGGTGCGGTGTCATCGCTGTTCGTCGGCCAGCAGCGGGCGCGCATGCGCGAGATCGGCGCCGACGACGTGGTGCTCGCGCACCGGGTGCGCGACGGGGTGAGCGGGATCGCCGAGCGCTTCGCGGCGGATGTGGCCGAGCAGCTCGGTCGACCCATCTCGTTCGGGGAGCGACTCGTGGCGCTCGACTGGCGCGCCGACGGTGTCGAAGCGCGCACCACGCGACGCACGATCGCCGCCGACCGGGTGGTGCTGGCGTGCTCGCCGGTGGCGCTGCGCAGCGTGCAGTTCACGCCGGAGCTCCCGCCGCTGCTGGCCACGGCGATCGCCGAGCTCGGCTTCGGCGCGATCACCAAGACGGCCCTGCAGTATCCGCAGCGCGCCTGGCCACCCGGCTACGCCAGCGCCGACCTGCCCTCGCAGCGCATCTACGAGCCGACCGCGGCACAAGAGGGTGCTGCGGGCGTGCTGATGGCCTACACCGGCGGTGACGGTGGCCGTCGGCTGGCTGCGCACGACGAGGACGAGCGGATGCGCATCGTGGCAGGGGACGTCGAGACGATGTACGGCCTCGGTGTCGGGCCTCTCGGCGGCTTCTCCCGGGCGTGGAGCACGATCCCGAGCTTCGGAGGGGCCTACGCCGTCTACCGGCCCGGTCAGGTGACGGCGTTCTGGCGGGTGTTGCGCGAGCCCTGCGGGCCCGTCCACCTCGCCGGCGAGCACGTCGCCACCTGCACGGGATACATGGAGGGAGCGCTCGAGAGCGGCGAAACGGTCGCCGACCGGATCGTGGGAGGCGTCGGATGAGCGCCGTCGCCGACCCGGTGGTGGCGGAGGCCGACTAGGGTTCGGTCCGTGGACGGGCAGGGTGAGTCGCTGGTGGATGGCGCGGCCCGGCGGATCGGGTCGCTGTCGTGCGGCCCGCTGTCGTTCGGGTGCTGGCGGTTCGTCGACGCCGACGTGGGCCGGGCGGCAGCGCTGGTCGAGGCCGCGCTCGACGCCGGGATGACCCTCGTCGACAACGCCGACGTCTACGGCCTCGACTGGGGCGGCAGCGGCTGGGGCACGTGCGAGGAGCACCTCGGCGCCGTGCTCGCGCACCGCCCAGCGTTGCGCAGCCGCATGGTGCTGGCCACCAAGGGCGGGATCGTGCCCGGAGTGCCCTACGTGAGCGACCCGCGCTACCTGGTCGAGGCGTGCGAGGCGAGCCTGCGTCGGCTCGGTGTCGACCATGTCGACCTCTACCAGGTGCACCGCCCCGACCCGTTCACGCATCCGGCCGCCGTGGCCGAGGCGTTGGCGAGCCTGCGCGAGCGGGGGCTCGCGGCCGAGATCGGCGTGTCGAACCACACGCCGACGCAGGTGGCGGCTCTCGAGGCCCACCTGCCGTTCCCGCTCGCTGCCCACCAGTTCGAGCTGTCGACCGCCCACCTGCAGCCACTCCGCGACGGCACGCTCGACCAGTGCACGATGACGGGTCTGACGGCTCTGGCGTGGAGCCCCTTGGCCGGCGGACGCCTCGCCACAGGGGAGGGGCTGAGCGCCGAGCTGCTGGCCGTGCTCGACCGACTCGCGGAGCGTGAGTCGGTCACCCGCGCCGCGGTCGCCGTGGCATTCGTGCTCGCCCATCCGGCTCGACCGGTCGCGATCATCGGCACCCAGCGGCCGGAGCGGCTGGGTGAGCTCGCCGCGGCGACGAGCGTCCGCCTCGATCGACGCGACGTCTACGAGCTGATCGTCGCCTCGGACGGCGCACCGCTCCCATGATCGGGACGTCGATCGCGAAGGGATGCCGTGGGCGCACCGTGTGAGGTGAGCTGGTTCTCGGCGCTGTGCGACGACGACTACGAGCAGCTCGGTGTCGTCGACCCTGCGCTGCGCAGCTCGTGGCCGCACTGCAGCGACATCGTGACGACGGCCGAGCGGCTCGGCTACGACAACATCCTGCTTCCCTCGGGCTACTCGCTCGGCATCGACTCCGTGGCCTTCGCCGGGGGTGTCGCGGCGCTCACCGAGCGGATCCGCCTCCTCGTCGCCGTGCGCTGTGGTGAGCTGTGGGTGCCGCAGCTGGCCCGACAGCTGGCCACGCTCGATCAGATGCTCGGCGGCCGGTTGACCGTCAACATCATCTCCTCGGACCTTCCGGGCGAGACGCTCGGTGGGGCGGAGCGGTACCAGCGCACGATCGAGACCATGCAGGCGCTGCGCGCCCTGCTCGGCGGCGAACGCCTCGACATCGACGGTGACTTCGTGCGGCTGCACCTCGATCCGCCGCGGATCCAGACGGTGTCGGGCCGTTGCCCGCTGCTCTACTTCGGCGGCCTGTCCGACGAGGCTCGCGAGGTCGCTGCGCAGCAGGCCGATGTCTATCTGATGTGGCCCGACACGATCGATGCCGTCGCGGCGACGATCGCCGACGTGCGCGCCCGTGCGGCGCGTCACGGACGTACGGTGCGCTTCGGCTACCGGGTCCACGTCGTGGTCCGTGACACCGAAACCGAGGCGCGGGCAGCTGCGGCGCACCTGATGGCCGCCGTCGACGACGCCGAGGGGGCGCGCATCCGCGCCCGCTCCCTCGACAGCGGCTCGGTGGGGGTGCGCCGACAGGCCGAGCTGCGCGACGCAGCGGATCTCGATGGCTTCGTCGAGGACCATCTGTGGACAGGCATCGGCCGGGCGCGCAGCGGCTGCGGCGCTGCGATCGTCGGTGACCCCGATCAGGTGGTCGCCAAGCTCACCCAGTACCGAGCGTTGGGGATCGATGCGTTCATCCTCTCGGGGTACCCGCACCTCGACGAGTGTGAGCGCTTCGGGCGCACCGTGCTGTCCCGGCTCGATCACGGACCGCTGCACTAACCTCGACCCCATGCCTCCAAGTACCACCTCCATCGGCACCCGGCACGCCCAGGACGGCCCGCCGCGCATCGCGCTGGCCCCTGACACGGCGCCGTCATGGATGGCCGATGCGATCGTGGCCGGAGGCGGGCAGATCGTGCCCGTGGATGATGCCGAGGGCCTGGTGTGGGGCGCTCCGCGCGACCCCGGTGCGCTCGAGGAGGTGCTCGCCGAGGCCGAGCACCTCGAGTGGGTGCAGCTCCCGTTCGCCGGCATCGAGAGCTTCGTCCACCTGGTGGACCAGCGCCGGCAGTGGACGTGCGGCAAGGGTGTCTACGCCGAACCGGTCGCCGAGCTGGCGCTGACGCTCGCCCTGGCGGGCATGCGCGGCCTCGGCCACTATGCCCGCGCCCAGTCGTGGAAGGGCCCGCGTGGGGCCAACCTCTATGGCTCGAACGTCACCATCTTGGGCGGTGGTGGCATCACCGAGTCGCTCATCCGTCTGCTCGTCCCGTTCGACTGTCGGATCACCGTCGTCCGCAACCGCGTCCGTTCGATGGATGGTGCCGACGAAGTCGTCGAGGCCGACCGCTACATCGATGCGTTGGTGGGCGCCGACCTCGTGGTGCTCGCCCTGGCGCTCACGGACGAGACCGAGGGCATGCTCTCGCGCAACGAGTTCGAGATGATGGAACCGACTGCGTGGGTGGTGAACGTCGCCCGGGGCCGCCACATCGTCACCGACGACCTCGTCTGGGCCCTGCAGGAGGGCCAGATCGGCGGCGCCGGCCTGGACGTCACCGACCCTGAGCCGCTTCCCGCCGACCATCCCCTGTGGTCGATGGACAACTGCATCATCACCCCGCATGTCGGCAACACGCCGGCGATGGCCGTGCCCTTGCTGTCGGACCGGATCACGGCCAACGTGAAGCGCTTCGGCGCCGGTGAGGAGCTGCTCGGCCCCGTGTACGTCGACCTCGGGTACTGATCGTCGTGAGCGCCTCCCCGCAGGGTCACGGTGCGCTCGAGGCGATGACCGACGACGAGCGCAGCCGTGCACTCGCCCCGTTCGTGCGCGACGGCCGCCTCGTCGTCATCCCCGCTCGGCTCGGCAAGCGGTTGGTGGTCCTCGACTGGCTCGCGCAGGACTTCGAGCCCGGCACGCACTACAGCGAGGCGATGGTGAACCTCATCCTCGGCCGGCGCCATGCGGACACGGCTGCGCTCCGGCGCTACCTGGTCGACCACGGCTTCCTCGACCGCCAGGCCGGTGAGTACTGGCGCTGTGGTGGCAGCTTCGCGTCATGACCCACTACGAGGTGCTCGGCGTCGGTTCGGCGGCCACGCCGGACGAGGTGCGCGCCGCGTATCGGCGCGCTGCACGCGATGCCCACCCGGACCGCCACGGGGCCGGGTCCGCCGAGCGCATGGCTCGTGTCAACGAGGCCTGGCGGGTGCTCGGTGACCCGGCGCGGCGTCGCGCCTACGACGACGAGCTCGCCGCAGGCGTGATGACGGTCGCATCGCACGCCGGTGCCCGACCGTCGGAGACGGATCGGCCCGGCACGGTGCACATCCCCGTGCCGGTGACCCCGGCGCGGGTGCCGTGGCGGTTCATGGCGGGGATGGCGCTGGCGGGAGTGGCGCTGTTGGTGATCGGTCGGCTCTTCACCTCGCCGACGCCACCGAGCGGGCCCGACAACATCCTCCGAGCCGGCGACTGCGTCACACTCACCACGTCGTTCGAAGCGGTCGAGGTGCTCTGCTCGCAGCCGTACGATGCCGTCGTGCGCGTGCTCGTGCCCTTCGACCAGCAGTGCCCCACCGGCACCGAGAGCTTCCGCGACCGGCAGGGCATGGGCACTGCGTGCGTCGAACGGGTGGCGCCCTGATGGCCGGAATCGATCTACCGACCCTGCAGGCGCAGCTCGAGCGGTGGGCCGACGCGCATTACCACGAGGGCGTCACGGTGGCCGATCTGCGGGCGATGCCCGGCCATGCCGGGTTGTCCTTCGGGTTCACGGTGCGCGACGCGTCCGGTGTGCTCGACCGGCTCGTCGTGCGCATGCCGCCGAAGGGCGTTCGCCGCCGGGGGAACACCGACGTGCTCCGGCAGGTGCCGTTGCTGCGCGCGCTGCGGGCCACCGGTGTGCCGGTGGCCGAGGTGGTGTGGTGGGACGCGGACGAGCAGTGGTTCGACGTGCCCTACTTCATGGTCGGCCTGTTGCCCGGCGAGACCTACCAGGTGCGCGAGCCCGCTCCGGTGTTCGCCGGTGTGAGCTGCGCCGAGGTGCTCAGGTCGGCCGTCGAGGTGCTGGCCCGGGTGCACCGCGTCGACCACACGGTGATGCGCGCCGACTGGGAGGAGCCGCGTCGGCGCGTCGACGAGATCGAGTTCTGGGCGCCGATCCTCACCATGTCGGCCGAACCGGAGTGGACGGCTCTGTGGGAGCGGAC
>DAINND010000168.1:0-6964 GCA_036736065.1 Ilumatobacteraceae bacterium | reverse complement strand
GCACCAGCACGGTGCATGCCAGCGGCACCACGGTGCCGATCGACGCGCTGCGCGACCCAGCCCGCGGCGCAGTCGCCGTGGGAGCGCCTGCTGGCGCACCGGCCCCGGTGGGCGACGACGAGCCGGCGACCACTGCGGCGGCGCCTGCGCCCTCGCTGGCCGCCGAGACCACCGCAGCCGAGGCCGCATTCGACGCGGCCCTCGCCGGCAACGACGCAGCCGGCGCGGCACGCGCCGCACTCGAGCTCGAGGCCGCCATCCGCAACTGGTCGGCCGACACCCTGCAGAGCGATGAGGCCGATCGCGCCCACGCCGCACTGCGCAGCATGATCGTCCGGCTCGGCGACGCGGCCGTGCGCGGCCTCGTCGACCCCCGCGCCGTGGCCGGGCCCTACATGGACATCATCCTGGAGCTGCGAACGGTGGTGCGCGCCGACAAGCGCTACGACCTGTCCGACCTGATCCGCGACCGCCTGGGCGACATCGGCGTCGAGGTGCGCGACACCGCGGCCGGGCCGGAGTGGCACCTCGACCGCTGAGCGATCAGCGCGGCACGAACCCCAGGTCGAAGCGGCGCACGGCCCGGGCGAAGATGTTCGGCTCGACGTCGGGCTCGGTGATGGCCCGCAGCCCTGTCACCCGCTGGGCCAGTTGCCCGAAGACAGCTGCCAGCGTTGCCCGGGCGACATGGGTGCCGATGCACAGGTGGGTACCGAAGCCGAAGGCGATCTGCGGGTTCGGGTTGCGCCGGATGTCGAAGCGGAACGGGTCGGTGAACACCGCCTCGTCGCGGTTGGCCGACGGGTAGAGCAGGATCACGCGGTCGCCGCGCCGCACAGGCTGATCACCGATGTGGGCGTCGATCGCCACGCGGCGGAACATGTTGTTGAGCGGGGTCACCCAGCGCAGCACCTCTTCGACCGCCCCGGGCACGAGCGACGGGTCGGCCGCCATGGCGTCCCACTGATCCGGGTGGTCGACGAAGGCGCGCAGGCCGTGACTGATGGCCGTGCGGGTGGTCTCGGCACCGCCGCTGATGAACAGTCCGACCTCGTGGACGATGGCCTGCGGGGGCAACGGCTGGCCGTCGATGGTGGCGTGCACCCACTCGCTGATCAGATCGGCTCGCGGAGCGCGGCGGCGGTCCTCCGCGACAGCGATGAGCGCTGCAGCGAACTCGAGGTTGGCATCGATGAACTCGGTGAAGGTCAGGCCGTCGCGCTCACGCATGTCGATGCGCATCAGCCGCTCGCTCCAGCTCTTCACGTCGCGCCACATGTCCTCGGGGTAGCCGAGCAGGCGGCAGGTGAGCCGGGCGGGCAACTGCCCGGCGAGCGCCTCGACGACCTCGACGCCGTCGGCCGACGCGCCGGGCTCGACCATCGCGTCGATCAGCTCGGCGGCCAGGGTGTCGATCTCGGCCCGGCGCTGGGCGATGGCAGCGCCGGTGAAGTGGCCCTGCACGAGCATGCGCTGCTGGCGGTGGCGGGGATCGTCCTGGGCGATCATGTTGATCTCGTCGGGCGCCCAGATCGCCCGGTAGCCCTGGCCCGACACGAAGATCGTGCTGCGCCGCTCGACGTCTTTCAGGTCGGCGTGCCGGGTGACAGCCCACAGCCCGTTGCGCCGATCGCGGTAGACCGGCTCGTTGGCGCGCATCCACGCCCACACGTCGTGCGGGTTGCGGCGGTAGAGCTCGGGGTCGAGGAGGTCGACGACGAGGCGGTCGCTGGTGGGGGCGGTGTCGAGGGCCGTCATGCCCCGATGGGATACCACGCCGGAGCGGTCTCTCGCCGGGTCGGAGCGCACGCGCCGCGCAGCCTCGCGCGCCTCACCGCCGCTTGGCGCCCCAGGTGTCCCAGTGCGTCACGGCCGCGGCGGGCTTGCGCGGCGCCACGCCGAAGCTGCCGGTCGGATGGCCGAGCGGTGTGAGCGCCGCGATCTCGTAGCGCCCGGACGGCGCCCCGACGGCCTCGAGCGCTGCGGCGCCGCGGATGCGGATGACCGTCGTGAGCGCCGTGCCGAGGCCGAGCGCCCGGGCGGCGACGCAGAAGTTCTGCACGGCGGGATAGACGCTCGCGTCGAGCCGGCCGATGTCCATCGGGCCCTCGTCGTCGGTCGAGCCCCACGGGATGAGCGGCTGGAGGAACAGCACGATCACGGGCACCTCGGCGAGGTGCTCTGCCAGGTGCCGGCTCGCGTCGCGGGTGCGTCGCCAGGCGTCGGCCCGGGCCTCGTCGGCGAAGGCGCTCGGCTCGGGCAGGGAGCGCTCGTAGCGGTCGTAGGCCTGGCGGTAGAGCTCGCCCAGGCGACGTCGGGTGGTGGGGTCGCGCACCACGACGTACTGCTGGGGCTGCACGTTGCCCCCACTCGGCGCCTGCTGCGCAGCGCGCAGACAGGTGAGGATGTCGTCGTCATCGACCGCCCGATCGCTGAAACGGCGCATCGCGCGGGTGGTCATGATCGCCTCGATCGCGTCCACGTCATCTCCCTTCGAACTGCGGTGGCCGGCCCTCGCGGATCGCATCGATCGCCTCGGCGTGGTCGCGGGAGAGCAGGCAGGGGATCTCGAGCGCGGTCGACAGGTCGAAGCTGTCGAGCAGTGCGCGCTTCAGATGGGCGTTCACGGCGAGCTTCGTGCCGCGCACTGCGAGCGGCGGCTGAGCGGCCAGGCGTTCGGCCCAGGCGAGGGCACGCGCATCGACGTCGCCGGGCGCGCACACCTCGGCCGCAACACCGAGCCGCAGGGCTTCGTCCGCGCCGAGCGGCTCCCCGAGCAACAGGTGCCGCTTGGCCGCCAGCGGTCCGAGCAGCCACGGCCACACGGCTGCGCCACCATCGCCGGCCACCAGTCCGACGTTGACGTGCGGGTCGACGAGCACCGCACGCTGGCTCATCACGAGCACGTCGCACAGCAGCGCCACCGACGCTCCGAGCCCCGCCGCAGAGCCGTTGAGCGCGCAGACGATCGGCACCTCGACGTCGAGCAGGTCCCAGATGATCTGCTTGGCCTCGCGGCGCAGCCCGTCGAGGCGCTCGACGTGGCGCAGCTCGGGGAACCAGTCGAAGTCGCCGCCCGCGCTGAACGCCCGCTTGGCGCCGCCCGTGAGCACCACGGCGCGGGCGTCACCTTCGGTCTTGAGCCACCGGAACAGCGCCGCCAGGTCCGCATGGAGCTCGGCGTCGACGGCGTTCACCGGTGAGCCCGGCCGGTCGATGGTGACGGTGAGGAGATGGCCGGAGCGTTCGATCCGGATCGTCTCCAACGTGGGCGGGGGCACGGCGCGCAGGCTCACATCGTCGACCGTAGCGGGCGCGGCCGGTGCCGGGGCCGTGCGGCACCCCACCGCTACGCTCGCCGGCGATGGCGCGCACGACGAGCGAGACCGGCGAGCCGCCCGTGCGCACCGGCGCCACCGGCACGGTGCTGGCCACGGCCGCCATCGCACTGGCCGGCATCCTCGCCGTCGTCGCGGTCGGGCTGTTCTGGCCGCGCGGTGAGCGGACGCGCAACGGTCCGCCCAGCGTGGTGAGCGGCTGGGCGCCGTACTGGCAGCCGGACTCGGCGCTCGCCTCGTTCACCGCCAACGCCCAGTTGTTCGGCGAGATCTCGCTCGTCGCCTACTCCGCGCGCGGCGTCGACCAGGTGGTGCCCTACGAGGGCGTCGCCGACGACGTGGTCGACACCTTCCGCCGTTCGACGGAGAGCAACGGCGCACCGCTCGTGGCCACCGTGTTCGACGACACGGCGCGGGGCGAGATGGCCGCCATCCTCACCGATCCCGCGAGCCGGGCACGCCACGTCGACACCCTCGTCGCCCTCGTCGAATCGGGAGGGTTCGACGCACTCGAGCTCGACTACGAGGGGTTCGCGTTCGTCGATGATCGATCGACCTGGGCCACCACCCGGCCCGCGTGGATCGCCCTGCTCACCGAGCTCGCCGATCGGCTGCGGCCGGCCGGCATCCCCCTCATGGTCGCGGTGCCTCCCCAGTACGACGACGAGCAGAGCGGTGCGAGTGGCTACTGGGTCTACGACTACGCGTCGATGGGCCGCATCGTCGACCGGATCCGCATCATGGCCTACGACTACTCCTTCGCCGAGCCCGGGCCGGTGGCGCCGATCGAGTGGGTGGAGCGGGTCGTCGAGTCGGCCGCGTCGCTGGTCGACCCGGCCAAGCTCGACCTCGGCATCCCCACCTACGGCTACGAGTGGATCACTGCCCGCAGTGGCACCTGCCCCGAAGGCGACGACCGGGAACGGCGACCGATCTCGATCGCGCGCATGGGTCGCGAGCTGGCCGATCGGGGCCTCACGGCGACATGGGACGACACCACCGCCGAGGTCACCTTCACCTACACCGAGACCCTGACGGGAGACGATGGCACCGGCGCCACGGTCACCTGCACCGTCACCCGCTCGGTCTTCGCTCCCGACGCGCGCAGCGTGCACCTGCGGGCGATGCTCGCCTACCGCAACGACTTCCACGGTGTGGCGCTGTGGGCACTCGGCAACGATGACGACGCCACCTGGGAGGCGCTCGCCGCGGCGCAACGCGGCGAGTCGACCTGGCCGCCGACCGGTGCCGTCGACGTCACGGTTCCCGGCACATGAACACCGCGTGAACGCGCTGCGCGCACACGTGGGTCGCGCCTAGCGTCGTGGCCGTGCCGGCACATGACGAGCTCGCTGCCCACCATCGCACAGCCGACCTCGACCGGATCATCGACGCGCTGCGCACGATGACCCCCGACGAGATCGTCACCAACGGCTACGCCGTCGAGGGCACCTTCGACGAGGTGGACGACCCCGTGCTCCTCGGGCCCGACGGCCTGCCGATGCAGACCTGGCGGGAGGGCTACCCGTACTCCGAGCGGATGAGCCGCTCGGAGTACGAGCAGGTCAAGCGCGGGTTGCAGATCGAGCTGCTCAAGGCCCAGTCCTGGATCCGTGAGAGCGGCAACAAGTTGGTCGTGCTCTTCGAAGGCCGCGACGCAGCCGGCAAGGGCGGCACGATCAAGCGCTTCATGGAGCACCTCAACCCGCGCGGGGCGACCGCTGTCGCCCTTCCCGCCCCGACCGAGCGCGAGCGCGGCCAGTGGTACTTCCAGCGCTACGTGGAGCACCTGCCGACGGCCGGTGAGATCGTGTTCTTCGACCGCAGCTGGTACAACCGCGCCGCGGTCGAGCGGGTGATGGGCTACTGCACCCCGGCCGAGCACCGCGAGTTCATGCGCGCCGTGCCGCAGTTCGAACGGATGCTCGTCAACTCCGGCATCATCCTGGTGAAGCTGTGGTTCTCGGTGTCGCGCCGCGAGCAGATCACCCGGTTCACGATCCGCCGCATCGACCCGGTGCGGCAGTGGAAGCTGAGCCCCAACGACATCGCCTCACTCGACCGCTGGGACGACTACACCGCCGCCAAGAACGAGATGTTCCGGCGCACGTCCACGAAGCATGCGCCGTGGACCGTGGTGCGCAGCAACGACAAGAAGCGCGGCCGAGTGAACGCGATGCGCCACGTGCTCAGCGTGCTCCCCTACGACGACAAGGACACGGCGCTCGTCGGCGAGCCGGACCCGCTGATCGTCGGCCCGCCCGAGGCCATCTCGCCCGACCTCGGCGAGTTGCGCCACTGAACATGCCGCGCCCTGCGCGGCCGGTCAGAGCTGGGAGGCGTCGATGTCGACGCCGAACAGCAGCTTGCCGAGGGTCTCGTTCAACCGTGGCGACACCATGAGGTGCTGGGTGGCCACGTGGACGTCGCGCAGGCAGCGCTGCAGCGGGCTCGTCTCGTAGACGGCGGTGCCGCCCGCGTAGGTGTAGACGGTGTCGGTGGCCTCCGCAGCCGAGCGTGCGGCATGCACGCAGGCGAGACGGATGCGTCCGCGAATGGCCACGTCGATGCGACCCCCGACCTGCGCGGACTCCCACGCGTCGGCGAGCTCACCGTGCAGGAAGGCCCGGGCCGAGCGCAGGGTGGCTTCTGCTCTGGCGAGCTCGGACTGCACCGTGCCCGACTGGGCGAGCGTGCGCGAGCTGTAGAGCGGGCGCTTGCCCTGGGCCAACTCGACGAACTCGTCGATCGCGTGGCGGGCGATGCCGAGGGCCACGGCAGCCACCCCGGCCGCGAGCAGGCTGAAGTTCGGGAACGCGGCGAGCGCCCCGGCGACCTGGCGCGGGCTCACCGAGGGCTGCACCGACCGGCCGTGCGGCACGAACGCCCCATCGGTGCTGAAGTCGTGTGAGCCGGTGCCCTTCATGCCGGTGACGTGCCACGTGTCGTGGATGGTCACGTCGGCAGGGTCCATGAACATCAGGTGGAACTCGCCGGTGTCGGTCGTGCACCCGCCGAGCAGCCAGGTGCAGTGCTGCGAGCCGCTCCCCCACTGCCAGCGGCCACGCACGTTCCAGCCGCCCTCGACCGAGCTGGCGGTGCCGCTCGGGGCGAACACACCACCGGCGATGCTCGTCGGGTCACCGAAGACCTCGCGGGCGACGTCGGGCGCGAGGAACAAGCTCATCGACGACGTCGTCGATGCGATCATCGTGCACCAGCCCGCGGCGCCATCGGCGGCGGCAACGGCTTCGATCGCCCGCACCTGGGTGAGCGGGTCGGCCTCCGGGCCGCCGTACACCGCGGGCACGCACATCCGCAGCAGGTCGGCGTCACGCAACGCAGCCACCACCTCGGCCGGCAGCCGACGGTCGCGCTCGGCACGGTCGGCGTTGGCCTCGATCAGCTCGTGCAGGCCCTCGGCCACCTCGACGAGACCGGTCGGCACGAGGTCCTGCCCGCGGCGCGCTGGGCCTCGGCCCAGCTGAGGCCCTTGGCGACGTCGACGTCGTGGGGCAGGCCGAGCACCCGCTCGGCGACGATGTTGCGCTGCACGTCGCCGGTGCCGCCACCGATCGTGAGCGCCTGGCTGAACATGAACCCGTCGTACCAACCGGGGTGCGCGA
>DAINND010000167.1:0-6965 GCA_036736065.1 Ilumatobacteraceae bacterium | reverse complement strand
CGCCGCCCGCGACAGCGCCACCGGGGTGCAGGTCGGCTTCATCTCCCGGACCGGGCACCGCGGCGGCATCTCCGCCGCCCACGTGCTGGCGCTGTTCGACGCGCTCGGCAACGACTGAGCGCCCCGCACACCCACGCACCGCACCGGCAGACGGTCGCGACGCTCTCGACGTCCGCTCGTTGACGCAGTCGGCCCACCTGGTAAGGTGCCCTCACGCACGGCAGTGCGGGGCACGGTGCACCTTCTCGCATCGGCACGGTGCTCCGGCTGTGCTCTGGCACAACACCAACGCTTGTTCGGAGCTCTGCCATGACGCGTCGTGCGCCACGTGCCGTCGTCGTTGCCGTAGTCGCCTTGGCGGCCTGCGGCGGCGATGGGGCCTCCACCGACACCACATCCCCGGGGGTCGTCAGCCCCGTGGTCGCCGGTGCTCCCTTCCCCACCGATCGCTGCGCGGCCAACCGCGCCGCCGGGCCGATCACCTATCTGACCGGGTTCGACTTCGCCGCAGCAGCGTCGATCGTCGAGGTGCTGGTGGCCGATGATCGCGGCTACTTCGACGAGCTGTGCCTCGACGTCGAGGTGCGCGCGAGCTTCACCACCCAGAACTACCCCGAGATCGCCGCCGGCAAGGCCCAGTTCGCCTCGGGCGGGTCGTTCAGCGAGATGGTCGACTACGCCCTCGCCAACGATGCGCCGTTCGTCGCCGTCGCCATCGAGGGCAAGACCGGCATCGACGCCCTCATCGTGAAAGACGGTGCCGCCGCTTCGCTCGAGGACCTGCGCGGCACCACGATCGGCGTCAAGGGAAAGATCACCCCGAGCGTGGCGGCGATGCTGCTCGGCGCCGGGCTGCGCGAAGGCGAGGACTACGAGACGGTCCTGCTCGACGGGTTCGACCCGACAGCGCACATCGCCGTGCCGAACATCGTCGGCTTCCCCGGCTACAAGAGCAACGAGCCCAACCAGCTCACCGCAGCCGGCATCCCCCATCAGGTCTTCGATCCCGCCGACTACGGCATCCCGGGCAGCTTCGGGGTGCTCGTCTCGAACGCCGACTGGATCGCCGCCCATCCGACGGCCGCCCAGGACTTCCTGCGCGCGGCGATGCGCGGCCTCGCCGATGCGGTCGCCGACCCACAGGCAGCTGCCGACATCGCCGTCGGCTACATCAACGCCAACGGCAACGCGATGTTCCTGTCCCCGAACGGCGAGCGGGCTCGCTGGGCCGTCGACGCACGCATCGTCGCCGACACCAACGCCCGCACCGCACTCGGTGTGCCCGAGCCCGACCTGCTCACTGCCGAGGTGACGTCCTACGCCGACATCGGCCTGTTCGGCGGCACGGCCCCGGACATCACCCCGTACGTGGACGTCGAGCTCGTCGCCGGCGTCGACGACAGCGCCCGCAGCGTCGTCTGGCCATCGTCATGAGCACCCCGCCCACCCACACCCCGCCGTCGAACCCCGAGGGAGCCACCATGAGCAACCTGCACCTCCTCGATCTCCCACTGGACGAGCTGATGGCAGCCGCGCGGCAGGTCCGCGACCGCCACCACGGGACTCGCGTCACCTACTCGCCCAAGGTGTTCATCCCGCTCACCCAGTTGTGCCGCGACCAGTGCGGCTACTGCACCTTCGCCCAACCCCCTGCGCGCCTCGAGCGCCCCTACCTGCTGCCCGACGACGTGCTGGCGATCGCCCGTCAAGGCGCGCGGCGCGGCTGCCACGAGGCGCTGTTCACCCTTGGTGAGCGGCCAGAGGAGCGCTACGAGGTGGCTCGGGCCTTCCTGCGCGAGCACGGGTACGACTCGACGGTGCACTACGTCGCGGCGATGGCCACGTTGGTGCTCGACGAGACCGGGCTCCTGCCGCACGCCAATGCCGGCGCGCTGTTCGCCGACGAGCTGGCGCTCCTGCGCCCCAGCTCGCCGAGCCAAGGGATGATGCTCGAGAGCCTCCGCGACGACCTCGAGTGCCACCGCAACGCGCCCGACAAGGTGCCGAGCCGCCGGCTGGCCACGCTCGAGGCCGCCGGTGAGCTGAAGATCCCGTTCACGACCGGCATCCTGGTCGGCATCGGCGACGAGCGCCTCGACCGCATCGCTGCGATGGAGGCCATCGCAGCCAGCCCCGCCCGCCACGGCCACGTCCAGGAAGTGATCGTCCAGAACTTCCTGCCCAAGTTGCGCACCGGCATGCAGCGAGCCCGCGCCTGCCCGCCCGACGAGTACCTGTGGACCATCGCCATGGCCCGCCTCGTCCTCCCGGCGGAGATCCACCTCCAAGCGCCGCCCAACCTGAGTGACGATTTCGGCGTGCTGCTCGACGCCGGCATCGACGACTGGGGAGGCGTCTCGCCGGTCACCGCCGACCACGTCAACCCCGAGCGCCCCTGGCCGGACCTCGATCTGCTGCGCGAGGTCTCCGAGGCCCGCGGCTTCGCCCTCGCGCCGCGCCTCACCGTCTACCCCGAGTTCGCGCGTCGGCCCGAGGGGGGGCGCGACCCCGCGCTGCACTTCCCCGTGCTCGACCGCAGCGACGCCGAAGGCCGCGGTCGCGACGACCCGGGTGCGGTCTGGCCGGAGAAGGTCACCGCCGCCGATGTCGTGCACGACGGCGCCGAGGTGGTGCTCGTCGGCCATCGCAGCACCCAGTGGTACAGCGGCGCGACCAGCGAGCCGCCCACGCTCGTGCCCGGGCGCAGCGCGACCCGGCCAGGCTCGGTGATCGACGAGATCCTCCACGGCGTGCAGATGGGCCACGAGGTCGGCTTCGACGAGATCGTCAGCCTGTTCCGCGCCCGCGGTCCCGAGGTCGTCGCCATCGCCGAACTGGCCGACCAACTGCGGCGCGAGGCGGTCGGTGACGCCATCACGTGGGTCCACAACCGCAACATCAACTACACGAACGTGTGCACCTTCAAGTGCCGCTTCTGCGGATTCTCGAAGGGCAAGCTCAGCCTCAACCTGCGCGGCACGCCCTACCTGCTCACCCTCGACGACATCGCCGAACGGGCCCGTGAGGCGTGGGACCTCGGCGCCACCGAGGTGACCCTGCAGGGCGGCATCCACCCCGACTTCGACGGCGACTACTACATCGACGTCACCCGGGCCGTGAAGCAGGCTGTCCCCGACATGCACGTCCACGGGTTCACCGCGCTCGAGGTCACCGAGGGCGCGCGACGCCTGGGCGAGGACCTCGAGTCCTACCTGGTGCGGCTCAAGGAGGCGGGCCTCGCGTCCCTGCCCGGCACCGCCGCCGAGATCCTCGACGACGAGGTGCGCGCCGTGCTCTGCCCGGACAAGATCGACACCCAGGAGTGGCTCGACTGCCACCGCGCCGCCCACCGAGTCGGCCTGCACTCGAACGTCACCATCATGTTCGGCTCCATCGAGCACCCCGAGAGCTGGGCGCGGCACCTGCTGGCCACGCGCGAGCTCCAGCGCGAGACGGGAGGGTTCACCGAGTTCGTCGGCCTGCCGTTCGTGCACATGGCCTCACCCATCTACCTGCAGCGTCGCTCACGGCGCGGGCCGACGTTCCGCGAGACCTTGCTCATGCACGCGATCGCGCGCATCGCCTACCACGGCAGCATTCCGAACATCCAGGTCAGCTGGGTCAAGATCGGGATCAACGGAGCGGTGCAGCTGCTGCAGAGCGGATGCAACGACCTCGGTGGCACCCTGATGAACGAGAACATCTCGCGGGCGGCGGGCGCCGCGCACGGCCAGGAGATGACCCCGCAACGCTTCGCCCAGCTCTCGGAGCGCCTCGGCCGGCACGCCGCGCAGCGCACCACCGGCTACGGACGCGTGGCGGCAGGAGCCGCAGCATCCTGAGCGCTCAGAGCGCGAGCAGCTCGCGGGCGTGGTCGACGTCGTGCTTCAGCTGGCCGACGAGCGCATCGATCCCGTCGAACTTGCGCTCGCTGCGCAGGAAGTTGGTGAACTCGACCCGGGCCTGCTCACCGTAGAGGTCGCCGGCGAAGTCGATGAGGTGCGCCTCGAGCAACGACGTCTCGGCGTGCTCGTAGAACGTCGGGCGGCGACCGAGGTTGATCGCGCACGGGTGGCGCTCGCCGTCGGGCCGCATGTACCAGCCGGCGTAGACCCCGTCGGCAGGCAGGCAGATCTCGGCGGGGACGGCGACGTTGGCCGTCGGGAACCCGATCGTGCGACCCCGCTGATCACCCTGGTGGACCGGGCCGCGAGCCTGGAAGGGGCGACCGAGCATCCGAGCCGCGAGCTCCACCTGGCCACCGGCGAGGGCCCGGCGGATCGCGGTGGAGCTGACCGGCTCGGCAACGCCGTCCGAACGACCGAGCAACTCGACCGGCTCGACATCGAAGTCGAACTCGGCGCCGAGGCTGCGCAGCAGCGAGACGTTGCCGCGACGGCGGTTGCCGAAGTGGAAGTCCTCGCCGACGACGATCTGACGGGCTCCGAGGCACCGGACGAGCACCCGCTCGACGAAGTGCTCGGGGCTCTCCGCAGCCTGCTGCGCGTCGAAGGGCACGAGCACGGTGGCGTCGACACCCGTCGCGGTGAGCAGCTCGAGCTTCTGGGCGAGGTCGGTGAGCAGCCGAGGCGCCGACTCCGGGCGCACGACCGACGCCGGATGCCGGTCGAACGTGACCACCACCGAGTGGGCACCCAGTGCCTCGGCCCGGCGGCGCACCTCGCCGACGACGGACTGGTGGCCGAGATGCACCCCGTCGTAGGCCCCGATCGTGACGACCGAACGGGCCGGTCCGGCCGCTGAGGCGGGCCACACGGGCGTCGAGAGGTCGGTCACCACGAGCACGGTGAGCGACGTTATCGGCAGGTCCGGCCGACGACGAAGTCCGTGACGGGTGGCCTAGTCGTCCGCTCGCTCCGGCGGGGGCAGCACCACGGCGGGCGCAGCGTCGCCCCGTTCCGACCGCTCGTAGACCGCGAGCAGCCTGCCGTCGGTGGCGCACACCGCCCACGGCCCCTCCCCCGGCCAGGCGGGCAACGACCGTCCGTGGCTCACGCGGAGCGCACCCTCGGCGTCGACCACCACGTGCGGGTAGTCGCGTAGCGCCTCGGCCGGCGACAGCAGCGCCGCCTCGTCGGGTGATCGGGCCTCGGTCGCGGTGAAGCTGCCGCAGGCCGTGCGCCGCAGGTTGCGCAGGTGCGCTCCCCCGCCGGCGAGGTGGCCGAGATCCGCGGCGAGCGATCGGATGTAGGTGCCCGACGAGCACACCACCTCGATCCGGTGCACGAGCGGGTCGGCCGTCGGCTCGATCGCGAAGCGGTGGACGGTCACCGGACGTGCCTCACGTTCGACTTCGATGCCCTCGCGCGCCAGCTCGTGGAGCCGACGACCACCCACTTTCAGCGCGCTCACCATCGGAGGGACCTGCAGGATCGGACCGGTGAGGTGCTGCGCGACCAGCTCGCGCAGGCGCTCGACGTCGAGGCCGGCCATGTCGTGGGTGGCGGTCACCTCACCGGACGCGTCGAGGGTGCTGGTCTCGACCCCGAACACGACCTCGGCGGTGTAGGTCTTGCCGAGGGCAGTCAGGAAGCGCAACAGCCGGGTGACGTTGCCGACCCCGACCAGCAGCACCCCGGTGGCATCCGGGTCGAGGGTTCCGGCATGCCCCACGCGTCGCTCCCCCAGCCGGCGGCGGAGCATGCCGACCACGTCGTGGCTGGTCACGCCGGCAGGCTTGTCGACCACGGCGAGGCCGTGGACAGTCGGCGGTCTACGCCTGGCCATCGTCCCCATCGGCACCCGCGCCGTCGTCGTCCTCGGGGGTCGGGGGACGCTCGGGCAGGGTCTCGCTCGACGCGAGGATCCGCTCGATGTGCGCGGCCGAGCGGATGACGTCGTCGGGTCGGAAGGTGAGCACCGGAGTCTTCTTCGCCCGCACCTGCTTGCCGACAGCCGACTGGATGCGCACGCGGTGCTCCCCGAGCACCTCGAGGATGTCGCCGTCGCCCTCCTCACCGGCGAGCGAGTCGAAGTAGACGATCGCCCGGTTCATCTCCGGATCGACGTCGATCGCCGTGATGGTGACCAGGTCGAGGCGCTCGTCGTCGATGCGGGTGAGCTCGTCGGCGATCACCTCGCGCAACGACTCATTGAGGCGCGCGGTGCGCGGGTAGCGGTGCTGGGACGGTGCAGTGCGGCGGCGTGGTCGGCTCATCGAGGTGTCTCCCGGCGGGCGTTCAGTCGAAGGAGAGCTGGGCGCGGTTCGAGCGCTTCAGCTCGGCCAGGCCGCTCGTGGTGGCGATCGTCTCGACCGCGTCCCAGAGCCGCAGCGCCTCGGGCCCGCGAGGGATGCGGGCGATGACCGGGCCGAAGAAGCTCGCCTCGCGCTCGGTGCCCGGATGGAAGGTGAGGATCGGCGTGCCGACGTCGCGCCCCGTGCGCTCGAGCGCCAGCTCGGTGTCGGCCCGGATGTGCTCGTCGTGCCCGGCCTCGTCGGCCTCGGCGGCCAGTGAGGGGTCGCACCCCGCGTCCGTGAGCGCCTCGGCGATGAACCCCACCGGATCAGCCAGGAACGCGTCGCGGCGTTGCTGCGGGTGGAAGCGTTCGCCCAGCTGCGTGTAGAGCCGGCCGACCGCCTCACCGCCGTGGGCGAGCCGGACCGCGTCGGCGACGCGCAGGCACTGCCGGCCCGCGTGGTGCACAGCCCGGTAGGGCGGCGTGTACCAGTCGTCGGTGCGGTGCTCGTTGAGCATCGCCAACGAGATGAACCGCCATTCGATCGTCATGGGACGTTGGTGCTGCACCTCGGTGACCCAGCGGGACGTGATCCACGCCCACGGGCACACGGGGTCCCAGAAGAAGTCGAGATCGGCCATACGGGCACGATACCGAGCCGGGAGCCGAAGGGCCCGCTCACCGGCACAGCAACCGCTCGACGCGACGGGCGGCGAGGTATACGATTGAGCTCCTCGCGCCGCGGCGCTACGGCCGCACGCGCACCG
>DAINND010000166.1:0-6978 GCA_036736065.1 Ilumatobacteraceae bacterium | reverse complement strand
TGGTCGCCCGCGGCGACCTGGGCATCGAGTGCCCGCTCGAGGACGTGCCGCACCTGCAGAAGCGGATCATCCGCCACTGCGTCGAGGTGGGGGTGCCGGTCATCACGGCGACACAGATGCTCGAGAGCATGATCACCTCGCCGTCGCCCACCCGGGCCGAGGTGAGCGACATCGCGAACGCGGTCTTCGACGGCACCGATGCGCTGATGCTCTCGGCCGAGACAGCGATCGGCCACGACCCTGTCGCAGTGGTCGAGGCGATGGCCCGGATCGCCGAGCGGGCAGAGTCCGAGGCGAGCTACACCGCCTGGGGGAACCGCCTCGGACGTACCCAACGGCGCCAGTGGCCGGCAGGTCCGGAGCGGATCACGATGGCGATCACGCACGCAGCAGGGATGGCCGCCATCGACGCGGGCGTCGACGCCATCCTGTGCTGCACGAGGTCCGGACGCACGGCGCGGGCGATGGCCCGGTTCCGCCCCGGTCCCGTCCTGCTCGGCCTGTCGCCGCGTCCCGAGACGGTGCGTGCGCTCGCCCTGTCGTGGGGCGTGCACCCGGTGCACGTCGACGAATACGCGAGCACCGACGAGATGGTGTGGTTCGCGGTCGAGACGGCCGTGCAGCGCGGCCTGGTGGCGCGAGGGAGCACGGTGCTCGTCCTCGCGGGGGCCCCGGACCAGCCGAGCGGCGCGGCCACCGATGTCCTGCGGATCATCCAGGTCCGATGACTGCGCTCGACCCCGAGGTGCAGCCGTCCTCCATATGGTCGGACGAGTCCGGGCCCGTCGACGCCGAGGTGATCGTGCTGGTGCACGGGGCGATGGACCGCTCAGCAGGGCTGCTCCGGCTGGCCAGGCTGCTCGCCGCCGCGCGCCGCGTCGTGCGCTACGACCGTCGCGGCTACGGGCGCTCGACGCCGCACCCCGGCCCGTTCGGCATGGACGGCCAGGTCGCCGATCTGGTCTCGGTGCTGGCCGGACGGCGGGGGGTCGGCGTGGGTCACAGCTACGGGGGCAACGCCGCGCTCGCGACGGCCGAGCGGCATCCGGAGCTCGTCACTGCGGTGGCGATCTACGAGACGCCGCTCAGCTGGGAGCCGTGGTGGCCGGGATCGACCGCCGGTGCGAGCGCGTTGGCGACGCAGGGCACGCCTGCGGACGCGGCGGAACGGTTCATGCGTCGGATGATCGGAGACGAGCGCTGGGAGGCGCTCCCGGAGCGCACGCGGGAGACCCGCCGCCGCGAGGGTGCGGCGATGGTGGGGGAGCTCACCGACCTGCGCCTGCACCGGCCGTGGCACGCCGACCGGCTGCACGTGCCGGTCGTCGCGGCCTACGGGGCGCGCGGGGCGGAGCACCATCGGCGCGGCAGGGAGCACGTGGCGGCCACGGTCGCCGGGGCCCTTCTGGTCGAGCTCGCTGGGTGCCGGCACGATGCACCCCTGCGCGAGCCGGCGCTGTTCGCCGAGCAGGTGGTCGCACCGCTGTTGCGGGGCTGAGCGCCCCCGTCGCTCAGGCGTCGATGCCCGGGATGTCGATCTCGGAACCGAAGAACGTGCAGGTGGTGCCGTCGAAGCCGCCACTCTCGATCCGGTCGGCGCAGGTGCGCAACTCGCTGCGCTGGGTCCACACCCCCAGGGCGAGGCCGAGCATCAGCAGCAACGTGAGGAGCTTCATCGTCACGTTCTTCACGATCGCGGCCATCACCAGCGCAAGCACGACGAGGGCCACGACGAGCACGATGCCGAGGTTGGACGCGGCCTGGACGTCGAGGGCGAGCATGTGCTGAATGTACGCCGTAACGTGGGCTGCGTGAGTGACTCTCCGACAGAGCGACCCATCGGCCTCAGCTCCGGATTGCCGTCGACGGTGCTCCCGCCACCGGATCCGACGGCCCGCCATCTCCTGCTCCAGGCGCTCGCCGCCCCCGAGCACGAGCGCCGCGAGCGGGTTGCTGCGGTCGTGGCGACCTACCCGCGCTATCTCGACGCATGGGCGAGCCTGGGTGACCTCGGTCGTGACACGGTCGAGCGCTACGCCGCCTACCGCGTGGGCTACCACCGTGGCCTCGACGCCCTGCGCGCCAACGGCTGGCGTGGCTCGGGCTACGTGCGCTGGGCGGAGGAGACCAACCGGGGCTTCCTGCGAGCGTTGCGTGGCCTCGGCGCCATGGCCGGTGCGATCGGTGAGCGCGATGAGGCCGAGCGGGTGGCGCTGTTCCTCGCCCAACTCGACCCGTCCGGGGTGCCGGCCGACGAGGCGTGATCGCCGTGGCCGCCCACGGCAAGCAGGTGCTCGGCGCCGTGCTCGCCGGTGGCGCGAGCCGACGGATGGGCACCGACAAGGCACTGGTCGACGTCGCCGGCTCGCCGCTCGCCGCTCGCGCCGCAGCTGCGTTGACGGCTGCGGGGTGCGATCCGGTGGTCGTCGTGGGCGGTGACGCCGCACGCTTGGAGGAGCTCGGTCTGCGGGTCGTCGCCGATCGCTGCCCGGGCGAGGGGCCGCTCGACGGCATCGTGCGCGCGCTCGAGGTCGCGGACGGGGCGGCAGCGGTCGTGGTCGCCTGCGACATGCCGCAGCTGTCGTCGGTGACGATCGCTGCGCTCGTGGGGGCGCTCGAGGCGTCGGATGGCGCGCTCGACGCGGTGGTGGCGCGATCACAGCGGCGAGAGCCCCTGTGCGCGGTCTGGGCGCCACAGGCGTTGCCGGTCCTGGTCGAGGCCTTCGACCGCGGGGAGCGGGCCGTGCACCGGGTGCTCGAGGGGCTCGCCGTCGGGGAGGTGGGCGTCACGGACGAACAGGTCCGCAACGTCAACACACCCTCGGACCTGGCCGAGGCGGTCGTGTCCGCGGAGCGGACCGACGCGTCGGGCGATGAGGCAACCGGGTAGCGTGCGGACATGACCATCCGTGAAGTGACCGTCGACGAGCTCGAGGCCGCGCTGGCCGCGGGCGCTCGCCTGATCGATGTGCGCGAAGTCGACGAGTACGTCGATGGCCACATCCCCGGAGCTCGGCTCGTGGTCCTCGGCACCGTGCCGGCCAACGTCGACGCCTTCCGCGGCGAGGGCCCGGCCTACGTCGTCTGCAAGGCCGGTGGCCGCAGCATGCAGGCCTGCCAGTTCCTCGCCGCGCAGGGTGTCGAGGTGGTGAACGTGGCGGGGGGCACGATGGCCTGGGTGATGTCCGACCGGCCCGTGGTCACCGGCGACGAGCCGGGCTGAGCCTCCGTGCAGGAACCGACGTTCGAGTGGGTCGCCGACCAGGGCGCCTTCGAGCACATCGTCGACGAGCTGTCGGCCGAGCCGCGCTATGCGATCGACACCGAGTTCCACCGCGAGCGCACCTACTTCCCGAAGCTCGCCCTGGTGCAGCTCGGGTGGGGTGGGCGGATCGTCCTCGTCGACCCGCTCGCCGTCGACGTTCGCTCGTTGCGCCGGCTGTTCACCTCGTCGGCCCTCGCCGTCTTCCACGCCGCGCAGCAGGACCTCGACGTGCTCACCCACGTCTGCGGGGTCGTGCCGGCGCGCATCTTCGACACACAGATCGCCGCCGGGTTCACCGGCTACGGGACGCCGTCGTTGGCAGCCTTGTTGCAAGGTGAGCTCGGCATCAGCGCGTCCAAGGGCGATCGGCTCACCGACTGGCTGCGCCGGCCGCTCACGGACGACCAACGGCGCTACGCGGCGATGGACGTGGCCCACCTGCTCGCGCTGCACGACGGCTTGGTGGCCTCGCTCACCTCAGCCGGGCGCCTCGGATGGGTGGAGGACGCCTGCGAGGAGCTGAGGATGCGTCCGGCCGGGGCCATCGACCCCGACCAGGCGTGGTTGCGGCTGAAGGACGTCCGGATCCTGCGCGCCAAGTCGCGTGGTGTCGCGCAGGCGGTCGCCGCGTGGCGCGAGCGCAGGGCGGCGGCCTCCGACATCCCGCCGCGTCAGGTGCTGCCGGATCTCGCCGTGCTCGGGATCGCCCAGAAGATGCCGACGACCTCGGCAGAGCTCGCCCACGCCCGCGGCGTCGACGAACGGCACTCGAAGGGTGCGATCGCCAACGAGATCCTGGCTGCGGTGGCCGACGGGGTGCGTCGCGACGTCGCCCTGCCGGTGCACGACGGCGACGACCTCGACCGGTCGATGCGGCCGGCGATCACCCTGGTCGGGGCCTGGATCGCCGAGGTGGCGCGCAGCGAGCGGATCGACTCGGCCCTGCTGGCCACGCGCGCCGATGTCGTGGCGCTGCTGCGCAACGAGCCCTCCAACCGCCTCGCGGCCGGGTGGCGAGCGGACCTGCTGGGTGACGGCATCCGACGCCTGGTGGAGGGTCGGGCCGGGCTCACCTTCGACGGTCGTGGCGGTCTGCGCCTGGTGGACGTGCCCGCCGAGCAGGCCTCGCTCGCGCCGGAGGCCTGACTCCCGGTCGGGATCCCACGCAACCCCGACACGAACCGATAGCATGACCAAGTTCTCAGCATTCTCACGTCCTGGAGCCCTCCCATGAAGAAGGGTCGTCACCGTCGCTTCGAAGAGGCGAGGAAACTCAAGCAAGCCGGCCCGAGCGCGTTCGACCTCGGGCTCGGAGGCTCGTCGAGCCGCACTGCGTCGCCCGACGACGAGTACGCCGAACTGGCGGCGAAGTACGGCGTCACCTTCGATGACGATGACGAGGACGACACCGACGACGAGGATGACTCGCGCGTCTGAACCGCGCGCCGGCGGCGTCTGCGCCGGCCACCACCACTCATGAACCCCCTGCGCAACATCGCACTGGTCGCGCACGTCGACCACGGAAAGACCACGCTCGTCGACGCGCTCCTGCGCGCCACGGGCACCTTCGCCTCCCATCAGGCCGTCGTCGAACGGGTGATGGACTCCAACGCCCAGGAGCGCGAGCGGGGCATCACGATCCTCGCCAAAGCCGCATCGGTCGTCTGGCGGGACGTGAAGATCAACCTCGTCGACACGCCGGGTCACGCCGACTTCGGCGGCGAGGTCGAGCGCGCGCTGTCGATGGTCGACGGCGTGCTCCTGCTCGTCGACGCGGCCGAGGGGCCCCTGCCGCAGACGCGCTACGTGCTGCAGAAGGCCTTGGCCCGCAACCTGCCGGCCATCGTCGTCATCAACAAGGTCGATCGCTCCGACGCCCGCCCCGACGAGGTGATCGACGAGATCTACCAGTTGTTCATCGATCTCGACGCGGACGACGAGCACATCGACTTCGAGATCATCTCCGCCGTGGCGCGCGAGGGGCGCGCGATGAAGGGCGTCGGGATGCCGGCCGAGGACGCCGACCTGTCGCCGCTGCTCGACACGATCCTCGAGTCGATCCCAGCGCCGCCGGGTGACCCGACCCTGCCCCTGCAGGCGATCGTCACCCAGCTCGACGCGAGTGAGTACCTCGGCCGACTGGCGGTCGGCCGGATCGTCAACGGTGAGATGCGCCGCGGCGAGACGGTGGCGCTGCTCGAAGAGGAGTTCGCCGAGGGTCAGCCACCGCTGCGCCGTCGGCTCACCCAGCTCATGGCCTTCGACGGTGTGAGCCGCAACGCGGCCGACGTCCTGTCGGCCGGCGACCTGTTCGTGGTGGCCGGGTTCCCCGAGGTCGAGATCGGCGACACGATCGCGTCCGTCGACGATCCCCAGCCGCTGCCGCGGCTCGTCGTCGACGAGCCCGTGCTGCGGATGACCTTCGGTGTCAACACCTCACCGTTGGCCGGGCGGGAGGGCAAGTACCTCACCAGCCGCCACCTCGTCGACCGCTTGCAGCGCGAGATCCTCGGCAACGTGTCGATCAAGCTGTTCGAGACCGGTTCACCCGATGCGATCGACGTCGCCGGCCGCGGCGAGCTGCAGTTGGCCGTGCTCATCGAAGCGATGCGCCGCGAGGGCTACGAGCTCCAGGTGAGCCGCCCTCAGGTCATCACGAAAGACGTCAACGGCAAGCGCTTCGAGCCCCAGGAGCGTGGTGTGTGCGACGTGCCCGACGAGTACGTCGGCACGGTCACCCAGGAGCTCGCCCCCCGGAAGGGTCGCATCACCGACATCCGTCCCGGTGATGCCGGCCGGACGATCATCACCTTCGAGTGCCCGAGCCGCGGCCTGATCGGCTTCCGGTCGATGCTGCTCACCTCCACCCGCGGCACGGCGCTGCTCCACCAGCACCACCACGGTTGGGTGGCCTGGGCCGGGGACATGCCTGACAACCGCGGCGGCGCCATGGTGGCCGACCGAATGGGCATGACGACGGGCTACGCGCTCGACAAGCTGCAGTTGGTCGGCCAGTACTTCGTCGAGCCCGGCGAGCAGGTCTACGAGGGCATGGTGGTCGGCGAGTGCGCACGTGACGACGAGATGGTCGTCAACATCGTCCGCGCCAAGGAGAAGACCAACATCCGCACGCACAGCCACGACGATGCCGTGAAGCTGCCCGCGCCGCGCATCCACACCCTCGAGACGGCGATCGAGTGGATCAAGGAAGACGAGCTCGTCGAGGTCACCCCGAAGAGCATCCGGATCCGCAAGCGCCACCTCGGCCTCGAGGACCGCCGCAAGGCCAACAAGCGCGTCGCCACCGCAGCCGACTGAGGGCCCCGGCCGGTTCTCGGCCCGGCTGCTAGCGTCGACGGTCCAGGGAGGACGACGTGGACATGGTGGCGTTGCGTGAGGTCGACCGGGCCGACGGGCCCGACGCGGTGCTCGAGGCGCTCGACGCCGACGGAGCGGTGATCGTCCACCAGTTCCTGGCTCCGGACCTGCTCGAGCAGTTCCGCGACGACATGGTGGCCCACGCGTCGGGTCAGCGCTCCGGCACGTCCGACGAGCTCGGTGCGTTCCGCCAGTTCTGGGGGCAGCGGACCATGCGCTTCACCCGGTTGGCGCACCGCAGCCCGGCCTTCGTCGAGATCCTGACCGATCCCTTCTACCGAGCGGTGGCCGACGCAGTGTTGCTCCCGAACGCGCAGGACTACTGGATGAACACT
>DAINND010000165.1:0-6980 GCA_036736065.1 Ilumatobacteraceae bacterium | reverse complement strand
GGGCTGGCTTCCCCGCCGTCGGGGGGCGGTATGTCTCCGGGGTGGGCCCCCCCCGCCGCTACTGGCGCGACTGCTTGTTCACCTGCTCGAGCAGCTGCTCGAGCAACTCGATCAGTCGACGTCGCATCGCAGGAGGTCCTCGTAGGTCTCGCGGCGCACCACCAGGCGCGCCGCGCCGTCGCGCACGAACAGCACGGGCGGCCGGGTGAGCCGGTTGTAGTTGCTGGCCATGGAATGACCGTAGGCGCCCGTCACCGGGGTCGCGAGCAGGTGGCCGGGCTCGACGTCGGCGGGCAAGCGGGCATCGAAGATGAGCACGTCGCCGCTCTCGCAGTGCTTGCCCACCACCCTGCCGCGCAGCGGGCGCTCGGCCGCCACCCTGGCGGGGTCGAAGGCTTCGTAGCCCGAGCCGTAGAGCACCGGCCGCGGGTTGTCGCTCATGCCGCCGTCGACCGCGACGTAGGTCCGCACCCCGGCGATGCGCTTGACGGCGCCGACCGTGTAGACCGTGACCGCAGCGCCCGCCACGATCGATCGGCCCGGCTCCACGCTCACCCGCGAGCGCACGCCGGCCGCGCTACAGGCGTCGAGCACCACCCGGCCCCAGTCGGTGATGCTGGGCGCCTCCTCACCAGCGACGTAGGCCACCCCGAGGCCACCGCCGAGCACCAGCTCGGGCAGGTCGAGCGGCACGGCGAAGGCGGCCATCACCTCGGCGGCACGGGCGAAGCTGTCGACCGCGAAGACGTTCGAGCCGATGTGGCAGTGCAGGCCGACGAGGCGCATGGCGGCCGAGCGGCGGGCGAACTCGACGGCTTGCATCGCCTGGCCGTCGGCGAGGTTGAAGCCGAACTTCGAGTCGTTCTGCCCGGTCGAGATGTACTCGTGCGTGTGGGCCTCGACGCCAGGGGTCACGCGCAGCACCACGTCGGGCGCGGGCAGGCCCTCGTCGTGGAGCTGCTCGATCCGCACGAGCTCCTCGACGCAGTCGACGACGATGTAGCGCACGCCCTCGCGCATGGCGGTGCGCAGTTCGTCGAGGCTCTTGTTGTTGCCGTGCAACGTCAGCGCGTCTGCCGGAACGCCGGCAGCCAGGGCGGTGTGCATCTCGCCACCGCTCGCGACATCCAGCAGCATCCCCTCTTCATGGGCCAGCCTGGCCATCGCCTTGCAGAGGAACGCCTTGGTGGCGTAGACGGCCTGCTGGTGGCCGAAGGCGTCGACCGCTTCGCGACAGCGTGCCCGCAGATGAGCCTCGTCGTAGACGAACAGCGGTGTGCCGTGCTCGGCGGCGAGGTCGACCAGCGAGCAGCCGCCCACTTCGACCGAGCCGTCGGCGAGCACCTCGGCGGTGTCCGGCAACAGGTGCAGCGGCAGCGAGGTCGACCCGGTGGCCACGCTCACATCCGGTCTGGCGCGGCGATGCCCAGCAGGTCGAGGCCCTGGGCGAGGACCCGTGCAGTGAGGTCGGCGAGCGCGAGGCGGCTGAGGCGCAGCTCGTCGCTCTCGGCGCGCAGCACGGGGCAGGCCTCGTAGAAGGCCGTGAAGTCCTGGGCCAGCTCGAACAGGTAGGTGCACAGGCGGTGCGGCGCGTAGCGCTCGACGGTCTCGGCCACTGCGCCGTCGAACGACAGCAGCCGCAGGGCGAGGGCCCGCTCCTGCGGGGCGTCGAGCGAGGGCACGAGGCCGCGCACGTCGGCCGGGTCGACCTCGGCGCGCCGGAAGATGCTGCGGATGCGCGCGTGCGCGTACTGCAGGTAGGGCGCGGTGTTGCCCTCGAAGGCGAGCATCCGGCCCCAGTCGAAGACGTAGTCCTTCACCCGGTCGCTCGACAGGTCCGCGTACTTGATGGCGCCGATGCCGATCATCCGGCCCACGGCGGACCGCTCGGCGGCGTCGAGCTCGGGGCTCTTCTCCGCCACGGTGGCCGTGCCCCGCTCGCTCGCCTCGTCGCCGAGCTGCTGGAGCTTCACCGCCTCGCCGCTGCGCGTCTTGAACATCTTGCGATCGGGGCCGAGCACGCTGCCGAAGGCCACGTGGACGGCCTCTGCGGGCGGGCGCAACCAGCCCGCCATCCGCGCGACGGTGAACACCATGTCGAGGTGCTGCGACTGCGGCATCCCGACGACGTAGACGAGCAGCGTCGCGCCCAGGCGCTCGACCCGGTCGATCACACAGGCCAGGTCGCTGGTGGCGTAGTTGAACCCGCCGTGGCCCTTCTGGACGATGAGCGGCAGCGGCTGGCCCTCGCGGTTGGTGAACCCCGGCGGGAAGACGACGTCGGCGCCCTCGCTGCGCTCGAGCAGGCCGACCGCGTCGAGCCGTTCGATCACCTGCGGGAGCAGGTCGTGGTAGGCGCTCTCACCCATCAGGTCGTCGTCGGTGAGCAGCACCCCGAGCTGACGGTAGACGGTGTTGAAGTAGCGGGTGCTGGCCTCGACGAGCCGACGCCACAGCGCGATCGTCTCGGGGTCGCCGCTCTGCAGCTTGACCACCCGGTCGCGGGCGCGGTCGCGGAAGTCGGCATCGGCGTCGAACTTGGCGCGCGACGCCTGGTAGAAGGCGTTCGGGTCGTCGGTGTCGAGCATGGTGTCGGCGTCAGCGCCGAGGTCGACGAGATGCTCGATGAGCATCCCGAACGGGGTGCCCCAGTCGCCGAGGTGGTTCTCGCGGATCACCCGATGGCCGACGAAGCCGAGCAGACGGGCGATCGAGTCACCGATGACCGTCGAGCGCAGGTGCCCGACGTGCATCTCCTTGGCCACGTTGGGCGCCGAGTAGTCGACCACCGCAGTCTGCGGCTCAGCCGCCGGGCGCACCCCCAGGCGGTCGTCCGCGGCGACGACGGGCACCTGCCCGGCCAGGAACGCGGTCGAGAACGTGACGTTGATGAACCCCGGCCCGGCGACCTCGAACGTGGCAACGTCGCCCATGCCCGCAGCAGCGGCGACGCCGTCCGCGGCAACGTCGCGCGGAGCGCGACCGAGCTCCTTGGCGAGCGCCAGGGCGCCGTTGGCCTGGGCATCGGCCCGATCGCTCGGGCGCACCACGGGAGCGACGCCGGCGCGCCCGGCGACGTGCGCGAACGCAGGGGCGAGGAGGGCGGCGACGACGGCGAGCGGATCGGCCATGGTGGAGCGATGGTACCGGGACGGACCGCCCGGCTCCCGATCCATTGCACGACGCCCTCGCTCGTTCGGGCGCGTAGTCGCTATCCTCGTCTCCCACGCCCCCGTAGCTCAGGGGATAGAGCAACGGTTTCCGGAACCGTGTGTCGGAGGTTCGAATCCTTCCGGGGGCGCCAGATGTCGGGAGTCGCCGCGCCGTGGGCGCGTCGGCGCCGCGGCCCGCAGGGCGTTGGCCGCCGCGGCTCGGTAGCCTCGTCGGCCGTGAACCAGATGAAGAACCGCCTCCAGGCCCTCACCCTGCTCGACCGGGCCATGGGCTCCATGACCGACGCCGAGCTCGAGGCGCTGGTCGCATCGCTCCCCGACGACCACCGGGAAGCGATCGATCGGATCTGCGGCGCCCGCGAAGGTGGGTTCGACGACCCGGCGGCGCGCACCGTCGCGCTGCGCGCCGCGGTGGCCCGTGGCCGGATGAACGGTGTGCTCGAGCAGGTGGCCACCGTGCTCACCGACCTCTGCCTGGCCGACTGCATCACGGCGCTCGGCGACCACGCCGACAACCCGAGCGAGGAGCAGCTGCTCGAGGTGACCCCGGCCCTGATCGAGGCGCACGGCCTGGCCACGGTGCGCCTGATGCTCGCCACGTCGGTGGCCGGTGAGGCCGCCGCGTCGGCGATGCTCACCCGGGTGCGCAAGCACGACGACGTGCTCGCCCTCCCTGCCCGCGACGAGGCGGAGGCTCCGGTGGTGGTGGCGCCGGCCAAGGTCGCCGACGACGAGACCAAGGCCCGCCGCAAGGCTGCGAAGGAGCGCAAGCAGGCCGAGGCCCGCGCCCGGCGCGAGCAGCAGGCCCGCGCCCGCAACCGCGCCTGAGCACGAGCGCAGGCCCCGTCGGGGCCTGGGCGTCAGTGACGGCCGGCGGCGCCGCGGCGTTCGTGGTCGAGCAGCCAGGCCTGTGCAGACAGGCCGCCGGCGAACCCGGTGAGCTCGCCCGACGCGCCCACCACCCGGTGGCACGGCACGATGATGCTGATCGGGTTGCGCCCGTTGGCCGCCCCGACAGCGCGGGCCTTGTTCGTGTCGCCCAACGCCGCCGCCTGCTGGCCATAGGTCATCGTCGCGGCGAACGGGATGGTGCGCAGCACCTGCCACACCTCCTGCTGAAAGGGCGTGCCCTGCGGGTCGAGGGGCAGGTCGAACCCGGTGCGCGTCCCCGCGAAGTACTCCGCCAGCTGGTGCCGCACGCGGTCGAGCAGGTCGAGGTGGCCCTGTGGCGCGGCGAGCTCGTCACCGGCACCGTCGGCGACGATCGACCGGTCGTCGTCGGGCCACAGCAGGGCGCGCAGCCCGTCGTCACCGACCACGGCGGTCAACCGACCGATCGGGCTGTCGATGTCGGAACGGGTCAGATGCTCGATTCGAACGACCATGGGGCGGATCCTACGGCGAGCCGATGAGCGCCGTGACGTCGACCCCCACACGCAGGGACTGGCTCGCCACCGGGCCGATCACGACACCGCGCACCGGGGCGACGTCGAAGTAGTCGCGACCCCAGGCGCAGGTGACGTGGCGGCGGGGCGGCAGCTGGTCGTTGGTGGGATCGACGTCGAACCAGCCGATCCCCGGCTCCCACACCCCGCACCAGGCGTGCGACGCATCCGTCCCGGCCAGCTTGGGTTGGCCGGGTGGCGGGTCGGTCTCCAGGTAGCCGCTCACGTAGCGCGCCGCGAGACCGTGGGCGCGCAGCGCAGCGAGCATCAGGTGGGCGAAGTCCTGGCACACACCGCGCCGGGCGCGCAGCACCTCGGTCAACGGTGTCGACACATCGCTGAACGCCGGGTCGAACTCGAGCTCGGTGTGGATGCGCCGCGACAGCAGCGCCACCACCTCGACCATCGGCCGACCGGGCGCGAAGACGTCGCCGGTGAGCTCGTGCAGCTCGGCCGACGACGGTGTGGACGCAGTCGCCGCAGCGAAGGGACCGACCTCGAGCGCCACCTCACCACGCGCTGCGCGGAGCAGGGCTGCCACCTCGTCCCAGGGCGCCGACGTGCTCGATCCACTCGCTGCGTCGATCGGTTGCACGGCGACGCGCACGATGCTGCGCGCCGTGAGCACGAGGTGGTCGTGCGGCCGGTGGATGCCGAGCCGGATCACCGTGTTGCCGAAGGCGTCGACGTGCTCGATGCGCTCGTCGCAGCCCGGCTCGACGAGCACCTCGGCGTGCTCGACCGACTGCCATGCAGTGTCGCGCGGCAGCAGGTGGGCCACGGTGTAGCCGTCGATCATCGGCTTGCCGTAGCGGTACTCGGTGCGATGCACCACCTCGAAGCGCTGCGCGTCCGGTCGCACCGAATCGGCGGCCGTCGCGCTCATCGCTGCCCCATCGGGACGGGGTTCACCGGGTCGGCGAACCAGCGAACCACCACGGCGGCGTCGAGCTCGAGCAATGGGCCACGGACCGCGAGCACCAAGGCGTCGAGGCCGACGCGCCGACCACCCGCCACGGAGGCGTCGACCTCGGCGATCAGCGCCCGAGCCGCGGCGTCGACCAGCGCGACACCGTCGGGCCAGGCCAACGACGAGACGTGCTCGCGCATCCGGTCGAGTTGGAAGGCCAGGCCGCGCGGGTTGGTGTCGTCGCGCACCAGCAGGTCGACGAGCGCGTCGAGCTCGATCTCGCTGCGGTAGCGGCGCCGGTAGGCGACCAGGCTCTCGTTGGCGGCGAGCAGCGCCTCGACCACGGGTTGGACGGCATCGGTGTCGATGTCGGCGCCGACGGTCGCCTCGATGGCGCCGAGCAGCGCGAGCGCCCGCTCGATCCGGCGGCCGAGGTCGAGGAACCTCCACGCCGGTCCACGCACGGTGCTCTCCATGGCCAGCCCGGCGAGGGCGGCGAGGTCGACGAGCAGGATGTCGAGGTCGTCGACCGCAGCGGCGGCGCGGAGCAGGGCGGCGCCCACGCGGGTGAGCCGGCCGAGCACCCGCCCGGTCGTGCTCGACAGGAACTGGCGGACCGACGACCCCTCGCGCACGAGCGCACCGATCTGCTCGGCGACCGTGCCTCGGGTGGCGGTCAGCTCGGCGGCGAGCCGGTCGCCCCAGGGGGCTGTGGCCTCGGTGTCGACCGAGGAGACCCCCTGCGCCGCACGCAGGAGCGCCGTGGCGCCGCGCACCCACGCGCCGTCCGCCACCGTCACGAGGTCGGGGTCCTGGGCCAGTTGGCCGCCCACGACGCGCGCCGCACGGGCAGCAACCTCGGCCCGCTCGGCCGCCCGGCCGGTCCAGTAGAGCGAGTCGGCCACGCGCTTGGGCACCGATCCTCCGAAGTCGACCTGCGGCGGCACCACGATCGGCGCGCGAGTACGGGTGCTCGGCCCGGCGCCGGTGACCCAGACGTCCTTGGCCCGCAGCGCGGTGGGAGCGGCCGGATGGTCGCCGTCGCGCAGCGCTCGGACGGCTCCGCCCGGCAAGACCCACACGCCCTGCGGGCCGATGAGCGCATGCAGGCGCACGACCACTCGGCAGGGCACGAAGCCCGCAGCAGCGTCGAACAACGGGGTCGTGGCCAGCTCGTCGCCGAGCCGCCAGGCCGGCAGCGCCAGCTCCTCACCCAGGAGGAGCCGTGCGGCATCGGGCAGGCCCGCGCCCACCACGTCCGACTCGGCGACACCGCTGCCGAAGGCATTGGCCAGCACCACCCCCCCGGCACGGGCGGCCCAGGTGATCGCCGGCACGCCCTGGGCGCCGGCGGCGCGCCCCACGAGCGGATCGAGCCCCCGGTCCTCGCCCCGGCGGTAGACGACGTCGGTCGGCACGCGCGCAGCGAGGGCGCGCAGCCACCGCCGGTGC
>DAINND010000164.1:0-7000 GCA_036736065.1 Ilumatobacteraceae bacterium | reverse complement strand
GTCTCGCCGGCGCCCGGCCGCTAACGCTCCCGGCAGCGGTCGTGCCCGGTGCCCGCGGCGCAGCAGTTGCTGCAGGTGAAGGTGGGGCACGCTGGTGGACCGTGGCCTTCGCCCTCGTGGTGAGCCTCGCCCTGCAGGTCGGGGTCAACTACGCCAACGACTACAGCGACGGCGTCCGCGGCACCGACGAGGTGCGTGTCGGGCCGGTCCGCCTCGTGGGGAGTGGGCTGGCGTCACCTTCGGCAGTGAAGCGGGCCGCGTTCGCAGCCTTCGGTGTGGCGGCGCTCGCCGGGCTCGTGCTCACGGTGACGACCACGTGGTGGCTCGTCGTGGTCGGCCTGGCCAGCGTGCTGGCCGGCTGGTTCTACACCGGCGGGAGCCGGCCCTACGGCTACCTCGGCCTCGGCGAGGTCTTCGTGTTCGTGTTCTTCGGCCTGGTGGCCACGGTCGGCACCACGTTCGTCGTGATCGAACGCATGCCGGCGCGCGCCTGGTGGCTCGGTGCGGCCGCCGGGCTCCTGGCCTGTGCGCTGCTGGTGGTGAACAACCTGCGCGACATCCCGACCGACACCGAGGCTGGCAAGCGGACCCTCGCCGTGCGCCTCGGCGACCGGCGCACGCGGGCGCTCTACGTGTCGTTGCTCGTCGGTGCGTTCGCGCTGGTCGTGGTCGTGGCGGTGACGGGCCGTGTCGGTGCATTCGCCGGGTTGCTGGCGCTCCCGCTCGCCGTGACCCCGGTGCGCGCCGTGCTCGGCGAGGCCACGGGTCGGGCGCTCATCCCGGTGCTCGGCCAGACCGGCAGGGTGCAGCTCGTCGTCGGGCTGCTGGTCACGGCCGGCGTGGTGCTGAGCGCCTGAGCGCTCAGGTCCGCCCGTCGCCGGGCCCGAGGCCGAGGAAGTCGACGAGCTCGACGAGCACGGCTGTGGGCTGTTGGAGGTGCGCAGCGTGGTCGGCGTCGACGATCGCTCGGAAGCGGCCGTGTGGCGCGGCTGCCGCCATCTGCTGGGCGATCGCCAGGAACTTGCTGTCACGCGAGCCGGCCATGGCCAGCACGGGCATCGACAGGGATGCGAGCTCACCCCACAGCGGCCGCTGCGTGCCGGTGCCGCAGCGACGCAGGCTGTCGGCGAGGCCCGCAGACGTGTTCGCCCGCCGAGCGGCGAGGTCGTCGGCGGCCGGGTCGAGGGAGCCGAACAGCGGCAGCGACGTCCACTCGTCGAGGAACGCCTCGACACCGATCGCTGCGATCCGCTCGGCGAGCGTCTCGTCGGCAGAGCGTCGTGCCACCTGTTCCTCGGTGGTGACGAGACCCGGCGTGGCGCCGATGAGGGCGAGCCCGGTGACGAGGCGCGGGTGCTGGACGGCCAGGTGCAGGCAGACCCGGCCCCCCAGGCTGTAGCCCACGTAGGTCGCCGTGCCGCAGGTCGCTGCCAGCAGGTCGGCAGTGCCGGGGAGGTCGGCGCTCACGGCGGCGGAGCCCCCATGGCCAGGCAGGTCGACCAGCACCACCTCGACGCCGAGGGCGACGAGTGCATCGGCGATCGGGCGCCACGACGTGGCGGTCTGGGTGAAGCCGTGGACGAGCACCACGCGCGGGCCGCGGCCGCACCGCTGGGCAGCGAGAGCTCCGTCGAGCGGCTGCCAGTCAGCCATCGCCGGGCTGGCGCTCGGCCATGCGGCGCAGCACCCGGACGAACAGCTCGGTGTCCTGGGCGCCGGGCACCATGAACCGCTGCTCGGACCCGGCGAGGCCGATCACGTAGGTCGGCACGGCAGTGATGCCGTGCTCGTGGGCGAAGGCCAGCTGCTCACGGACCTGCTCGGTGCCATCGTCGCTGTCGAGGAAGGCCCGCACCTGGTCGCGCCCGAGGCCGACCTCGGCGGCGCAGTCGGCCAACGTGTCCGGGTCGCCGACGTCGAGGCCGTCGACGAAGTAGGCCTGTAGCAGCCGCTCCTTCAGCGCATCCTGGTGGCTGGTCGCCGCGGCGAGCCAGAGCAGCCGGTGGGCGAGCAGGGTGTTGGCCCGTAGGGCACGGTCCATGCGGAACCCGATGCCGTCCTCGGCGGCCACGGCGGTGACGTGCCCGATGATCTGCGCCGCGCGCTCGGGGCCACCGAACTTGCGCGCATAGGCCTCGGCTACCGGTGCCGACATGCCGGGCGACGCCGTCGGGTCGAGCTGGTAGGCGCGGTAGGTGACGTGGACGTCGACCTCATCGGCGACCTCGGCCACGGCGCGCTCGAACCGGCGCTTGCCGATGTAGCACCAGGGGCAGACCACATCGGACCAGACGTCGACCTCGATCACCGGGCGCATCGTCGACACGATAGAGCCGTATCGTGCTGGTCGTGACCATCGAGCCGACCTCCGGCGCCGGACGCCCTGCCGACGTGCAGGCGACCATGTGCGCCACCCTGGTCGACCAATGGATCCGAGACGGGGTCGAGCACGCGGTCGTCGCTCCTGGCTCGCGCAGCACGCCCGTCGCGCTGGCGCTCGCGGCCCGGCCGGAGTTACGCCTCGACGTCTACCACGACGAGCGCTCGGCGGCGTTCGCCGCGCTGGGCAGCGGGCTGGCCACCGGCCGGCCTGCGCTGCTGCTGTGCACGAGCGGCACTGCTGCCGCTCACTTCCACGCCGCCGTCGTCGAGGCGCACCTGTCGCACGTGCCGATGCTCGTGCTCACCGCCGACCGGCCGCCCGAGCTGCGCGATGTCGGCGCCCCGCAGACGATCGATCAGGTCAAGCTCTACGGCGACGCTGTGCGCTGGTTCCACGACCCCGGCGTCGCCGACATGGCGGCCGCGCACACGTGGCGTTCGCTCGCCCGGCACGCGCTCGAGCGCACCCTCGGGCCCGCGGCCGGCCCGGTGCACCTGAACCTGCCATTCCGCGAACCGCTGGTGGGTGTGGCAGACGACCTGCCGGGCCACGACCTCGGCCCGGTCGTCGTGCCGGTGTCGGCGTTGCGTCTCGGTGCGCTCGCGATGCAGCTCGAACGCGAGCGCGGCGTCATCATCGCCGGCCGCGGTGTCGACGACCCAGCTGCGGTGGCGGCGCTGTCAGCCGCAACAGGTTGGCCGGTGCTGGCCGATCCGCGTTCGGGGTGTCGAGGCATCCCAGGAGCGGTGGCAGCGTTCGATGCGCTCCTGCGCCACGAGGGGTTCGCCGACTCGCACCTGCCCGAGGTGATGGTGCACCTCGGTGAGCCACCGGCGTCGAAGGTCCTCGCCCAGTGGCTGGCGCTGGCGGGTGGCGTGCAGGTGCGCGTGCAGGCCCGCGACACGTTCACCGACCCCGGCCACCTCGTCACCCACCGCATCACGGCCTCGGTGGGCGAGTTCTGCCGCCGGGTTGCCGGCGAGGTGCGTGGATCGGTCGACCGGTCGTGGCTCGAGCGGTGGACGTCGCTCGCCGAGCGTGCCGATGCAGTGATCGCGGCTGAGCTCGCCGACGGGCCGCTCGTCGAGCCGGCGGTGGCCCGCATCATGACCGAGCAGCCGCACCGGCTGGTGGTGGCGTCATCCATGCCGGTGCGCGACGTCGAGTGGTTCGGGGCGGCGGCCCAGCGGGCGACCGTGTTCTCCAACCGGGGTGCCAACGGCATCGACGGCACGGTGGCGACGGCGGCAGGCATCGCCGCCGCATCGGGCGAGCCCGTGCTGGTGCTGCTCGGCGACGTCGCCCTCCTGCACGATGCGTCGTCGTTGACGGCACTGGCCGCTCGTGGGGTCGACGCGCGCATCGTCGTGGTGGACAACGACGGTGGTGGCATCTTCTCGTTCCTGCCCCAGGCCGCGTCACTGCCCACCGCGCGGTTCGAGCAGCTGTTCGGCACCCCGCATGGCACCGATCTGGTCGCTCTCGCGGCGGCCCACCGCCTGCCGGCTGCCACCGTGGAGTCGGCCGCCGACCTGCACGCCTGGCTCGAGCGACCGGGCCCGTGGCTGGTGCGCGTACCCAGCACCCGCGACGCCAACGTCGTCGAGCACCGCCGCATCAACGACGCGGTGGTCGCGGCGATGTCCCCCGGCTGAGGAGCTCGCTCAGGGCCGCACGATGGCCGACAGCATCGCCTGCAGCTTGGCCTGGGTCTCGGCCAGCTCGGCCAGCGGATCGCTCTCGGCCACGATGCCACCGCCGGCGATCAAGCGGGCCGTGCGCCGGTCGGCGGACAGCTCGGCGCAACGGATCGCGACCGCCCAGGTGCCGTTGCCGGCCGCATCGACCCAGCCCACCGCGCCGCCGTAGCGACCACGTTCGAACCCCTCGACGGCAGCGATGAGCGCGAGTGCCTCGGCGCGCGGCGCGCCGCCGAGCGCTGGCGTCGGCGACAGCGCCCGGACCAGTTCGAGCACGTTCGGTCGCGGATCGCTGAGGTGGCCCTCCACCCGGCTGCCGAGGTGCTGCACGTTGGCCACCGTGACGACCGACGGCTCGGGCTCCCAGTCGAGGAAGCTGCACCACGGCAGCAGCGTGTCGTGCACCATCTCGATGACCGCCCGGTGCTCGACCTGGTTCTTGGTGCTCGCGATCAGCTCGGCGGCCACGCGTGCATCGGTGACCGGATCGCCGGTGCGTGGCGCTGTGCCGGCGAGCGGGTGCGACTCGACCGTGTTGCCGTCGACCCGGACCAGCAGCTCGGGTGACGCGCCGATGAAGCCGTCGACCGAGTAGCGGTAGCTGGACCCGAACGAGGCGCGCAGGCGCAACAGCACAGCGTGCACGTCGATCGGCCGATCGGCGGTGACGAGCACCTCGCGAGCGATGACCGCCTTTGCCAGTTCGCCCGACCGCACGGCGTCGCGCACCGCTGCGACCGCAGCGAGGTACTGCTCGACCGGTGCAGCAGCGGCCACGCTGAAGGCGGCGACCGACGGCTGCGGCCGAGCCGCCGGCGTCAGCTCGGCCACGGCGTCGTCGATCGTGGTCACCCACTGTCGACCGTCGGCAGCTTTGCCGACGAGCACCGCGGGCACCGCCAGCTCGCACGGCGCGCCCGGCTCGAACGGCACGCAGCCGAGGGCGATGGGGGAGACCCCGCCGACGTGGTCCTCGTGGTCGATCGCGGCGAGGAGCGCGGCGATCTCGCCCAGCGGGGCGCGGGCGGCGACGCCGCGACCGGCGATGCCGACCCCGTCGCGGACGAACAGGTAGCCGTCGCCAGCGGCGACATCGTTCAGGTCGACCGAGGTCTCGAGTGGGCGGGTGGTGGCGCGCATGACCGCCCTCTCAGTCGCGGGTGCCGACCATGAGCTGGGTGAGCCCGCCGGACAACTGGACGTGCTCGGCGTCGGCGAAGCCGGCGTCGCGGAGCAGCTGCACCAGCTCGTCGCGAGGCGGCAGGTACGCCACGCTCTTGGGCAGGTATCGGTAGGCGGCACCGTCGCTCAGCAGCGCACCGATCTTGGGCACGACCTTCCCGAAGTAGACGTTGTTGCCGGTCCGCACGATCGGGTTGTGGGGCACGCCGACGTCGAGCAACCCGACGCGGCCGCCCGGGCGGATGACCCGCGCGAGCTCGGCGAAGAAGGTGGGCAGGTCGACCAGGTTGCGCAGGGCGAAGCCGCAGGTGACCCCGTCGACCGCTCCGTCGGGCACCGGAAGCCGAAGGATGTCGGCCTGCGCCCGTGGAGCGCCGCTGCGGTCGGCGCTCAGCATGCCGAACGAGAGATCGATCGAGATCGGGGCCAGTCCCGCCGAACGCAGGTCGATGCACAGGTCACCCGTGCCGCTGGCCAGGTCGAGCACGGTGCTCCCGGGAGCCAGGGCGAGCCGGCGGACCGTCGTGCGCCGCCAGCGGACGTCCAGGCGAAACGTCATGATCCGGTTCACCATGTCGTACCGCGGGGCGATGGCGTCGAACATGTCGCGCACGGCGCGCACCTTCTGTTCGCCCTGGGGCAGCTCGTCGCTGTCCCACGTCCTGCGGCTGCCGGGTTCCACGGGGTCGAGGCTACGGCCTCGGGTGCGGTGCCGCCGCGGCGGACTTCTGTGCCATGCGGCCCATGGGGCAGAATCATGGTGCGGCGGGGGGCCGCAGCGCAGAGGGAGCAGGTGCAGCATGATCGATTTCACGTTCTCGCCCGAGGTCGACGAGATCCGGCTGAAGGTCCGGCAGCTGATGGACGACGTCGTGCGCCCGAAGTGGGAGTCCATCGACCAGAACGACCGCGGCCAGCTCGTGCGCACGATCGTCGAGCTGCGCAACATCGCCCGCAACGAGTGGGGCATCTGGCTGCCGCACATGCCGAAGGAGTGGGGCGGCATGGGGCTCGGCCCCACAGCGATGGCGGCCGTCAGCGCCGAGGCCGCCAAGGTGGGCATCGGGCCGTTCGTCATCAATGCCCAGGCGCCCGACGAGGGCAACCAGCACACCCTCGAGCACTGGGGCACCGACTACCAGAAGGAGAAGTACCTCCGTCCGCTGTGCGAGGGCACGGCGCGCAGCTGCTTCGCGATGACCGAGCCCGAGGTGGCCGGGTCGGACCCGACCCTCATCCAGACCCGTGCCTACCAGGACGGCGACGAGTGGGTGATCAACGGCCACAAGTGGTTCATCTCGGGTGCCCGTGGCGCCTCGTTCGCCATCCTCATCGCCCGCACCGAGGACGACCCCGACCTGCCACAGGCGGCCAACTCGGCGTTCATCGTCGACATGCCTGCCGAGGGGTGGGAGATCGTGCGTGACGTGCACACCATGAGCGGTGGCCACAACCACTGCGAGATCCTCATCAAGGACCTCCGCGTCCACAAGGACCAGATGCTCGGTGGGCGGGGGCAGGGTCACCTGCTCGGCCAGTACCGGCTCGGCCCGGCCAGGCTGGCGCACTGCATGCGCTGGATCGCCCAGTGCGAGACGGCGCTCGACATGATGGTCGACCGTGCGCTCACGCGCTACAGCCATGGCTCGATCCTCGCCGAGAAGCAGGGCGTGCAGTGGTTGATCGCCGACTCGGCGATGGAGCTGTACCAGTGCAAGCTGATGGTGCTGCACGC
>DAINND010000163.1:0-7022 GCA_036736065.1 Ilumatobacteraceae bacterium | reverse complement strand
CGCTACTGGGCGGCGAGTGGCCGGCCCGGTGTCGACACCGCGTTCGACGAGAGCCAGATGAAGATCGGCCGCAAGCTGGCCACCAAGCTGCTCAACGTCAGCAAGTTCGTCCTCAGCTTCGGCGAGCCCGACGCGGGCGCCACGCCGACGGTCGATCTCGACCGGGCGATGCTCGCCCGCCTCGCCGACGTCGTCACCGACGCGACCGCGGCGTTCGACGGCTACGACTACGCCCGGGCGCTCGAGCGCACCGAGCAGTTCTTCTGGTGGTTCTGCGACGACTACGTGGAACTGGTCAAGACCCGCGCCTATGGCACCCAGGGCGACGCCGGGTCGGGCCACGACCAGGCCGCGACCCAGTCGGCACGGGCTTCGCTGCGCATCGCCCTGTCGGCGCTGCAGCGGGCGCTCGCCCCGTTCCTGCCGTTCGTCACCGACGAGGTGTGGGGGTGGTGGCAGACAGGCTCGATCCACCGCTCCGGCTGGCCCACCGCCGACGAGCTCGCCACCGAAGGCCCGATCGACCACAGTTGGCTCGACCTCCTGGGCGAGGTCCTCGCGGCCGTCCGGCGGGCCAAGACCGAGGCCAAGGTGAGCCAGCGCGCCGAGGTCGAGCGGCTCGAGGTCCACGCCCCCACGGCCGTCCACGAGGCCGTTGCCCGCGCCCGAGCTGATCTGGCCGATGTCGGCTCGATCCGCGACATCGACAGCATGACGGCCGACGACCTACGCTGCGTCGTGCACCTTGCTCCTCCGGTGGAGTGAGGACGATCTTCCCCGTGAGCCCGAACATGAGCCCGAACCCGACCGTCGTGCCGCAGAGCTCGTTCCTACGTCGGCTGGTGGCGGTGACCGCCGCCCTCGCCGCCGCGCTCGCCGTGCTCGCCACCCCGCAAGGCGCGGGTGCCCCGCCGCGGCCCCCGAAACCCCCCACGCCACCGCCCGGCCCCCCCGAAGCCCCCGACCCCACCACCACGGACACGACCGAGCCGACGACCACCACGACCACGCCCACGACGACCACCGGTCCGTGCTCGCTCACCTACACGGTCCGGGCCGGCGACAGCTGGATCCGGATCGCCAACATGCACCTCGTGCCGGTCAGCGCGCTCTACACCGCCAACTCGGCGAACGCCTCGACCAAGCTCTTCGTCGGCCGAGTGCTCTGCCTGCCGCCGGGTGCCACCACGACCACCACGACCACCACGACGACGGCCCCGCCGCCGGTGTGCGCGATGAACTACGTCATCCGGCCAGGTGACAGCTGGCAACGGATCGCCACCCGCCACAGCATCACGCTCCAGAGCCTGCTCGCCGTCAACCGGGCGACCACCTCGACCGGGCTGTTCGCCGGCCGGACGATCTGCCTCCCCGAAGGCGCCAGCACCACCACGACCGTGCCTCCGGCCACCACGTCGCCCGGCTCGGGTGGCGGCACAGCCGTGCCGAGCGGGTCGGGCAGCGGTCGGCGGGTGGTCTACAGCAAGACCCAGCAGCGGGTGTGGATCATCGAGTCCGACGAGACCGTCACCCGTACCTACCGCGTCTCCGGGAAGATGGCCCAGCCCAACCCCGGCACCTACCAGGTCTTCTCACGCAGTGCCGTCACCTGCAGCCTGTCGGCACCAGGGGTCTGCATGCGCTGGATGGTCCGCTTCACCCGAACGAGGACGGACAACATCGGGTTCCACGAGATCCCGAGGCGCGGCAACATCCCGCTGCAGACCGATGCCCAACTCGGTCGACCACTGTCGGGCGGTTGTGTCCGCCAGGCCACCGCCGATGCGCTGTTCATGTGGAACTGGGCCGGCATCGGCACCCGCGTCGTCGTCCTCCCCTGAGCCTCGGGTCGAGCCCTCGGGCACCGACCGACCGTCCACTGAACCGGATCCCTGTGCGGACCTGCTACAACCGCGCGCATGGAGACACGCGCCGCAGTCCTGTGGGGAACCGACCAGCAGTGGCAGATCGAGACGATCCGCATCGATCCGCCCCGCGCCGGTGAGGTGGTCGTCGAATGGAAGGTCGCCGGGCTGTGCCACAGCGACGAGCACCTCGTCACCGGCGACATGGTGCCGCCCGCCGAGGCGATGGCGCTGATGGGCATCGAGTCGCTGTTCCCGATGATCGGCGGCCACGAGGGCGCCGGGATCGTCGTCGAGGTCGGCCCCGGGGTCACCTCGGTGAAGCCCGGCGACCACGTGTCGGCGAGCTTCGTGCCGTCGTGCGGGCGCTGCAAGTCGTGCTCGACCGGCCGACAGAACCTGTGCGACAACGGCCGGGGCACCTTCGGCGGCGGGATGATCACCGACGGCACCCACCGGCACTTCGTCCGCGGCGACCAGCCCGTGGGCCTCTTCGCCAAGCTCGGCACCTTCTCGCGCCACGCCTGCGTGTCGGAGAACTCGCTCATCAAGGTCGATGACGACCTGCCGCTCGAGTCGGTCGCCCTCGTGTCGTGCGGTGTGGCCACGGGATGGGGATCGGCCACCAACCGCGCCGCCGTCACCCCGGGCGACACTGTCGTCGTCGTCGGCATCGGCGGCATCGGCATCAACGCCGTCCAGGGCGCCAAGATGGCCGGGGCGAAGCACGTCGTCGCCATCGACCCGGTCGAGTTCAAGCGCGAGAAGGCGATGGAGTTCGGCGCCACGCACACCTTCCCGCTGATGGAGGACGCCCTCATGGCCGTCGCCGAGATGACCGAGGGGCAGATGGCCGACAAGGTGATCATGACCCCGGGCGTGATGTACGGCGACATGATGGAGCTCGGCCTCACCCTCACCGGCAAGGGCGGCACCTGCGTCGTCACCGCCGTGGCGCCGATGGAGCAGACCCAGGCCGCGGTGAACCTGTTCCAGTTGGCGATGTGGAACAAGGAGATCAAGGGGACGATCTTCGGATCGCTCAACCCGCGCGCCGACATCCCCCGTCTGCTCGGCATGTACCGCGACGGCCAGTTGAAGCTCGACGAGCTCATCACCCGGCGCTACACCCAGGACCAGATCAACGACGGCTACCGGGCGATGCGCGACGGCGAGAACATCCGCGGCGTCATCGTCTACGACTGAGCGCCGCGACCGCCGGCCGCCCCGGCCCAGGGCTAGCCTGAGCGAGCCATGAGCTCGCCCGAGCGCTCCTATGAACCAGTGTCGCCAGACGACCTTCCCCGCTCCCGCGGCCCCCAGCGGCGCTGGCACCAGCGGCTGCTGCTCGTCGTCAACCTCGGCGTGATCCTGGCCTGCTTCGTCGGAGCGCTCGGCCTCGTCGTGGCGCGCAACATCGGCAACCGCATCGGGCGCGTCGAGATCGCCGCCCCACCCACGCCCACCGGGCCGCTCGCGCCGAGCTCATCGATCATCCCGACCACGGCCGACGGATCGGGCACCGGCACCACCGACGCTGGCGCCACGGCCACCACCGCAGCGGCGACGGTCGTCACCACGACACCGCCGGACACCTTCCCGCCAGCCGACCCGACTGCGCGCAACTTCTTGATCACCGGGGCCGACAACAACGCCTGCATCGACCCCAACTCGCCCTATGCGTCGGCCTTCGGCAACCGCGAGGGCATGGGCGAGCGCAGCGACACGATCATGCTGATGCGCGTCGATCCTGCCACCGGCCGAGCAGCGGTGCTGTCGTTCCCCCGCGACCTCTGGGTCGAGATCGCCGGCCGCGGCAGCAAGCAGCGGATCAACACCGCCTACGTCAAGGACGACCCGCAGCGCCTCATCGACACGATCTTCTACAACTTCGGCCTGCGCGTCGACCACTTCATCCAGGTCGACTTCTGCGCCTTCAAGAACATCGTCGATGCGGTCGGCGGGGTGAAGGTGCCCTTCACCTATCCGGCCCGCGACAAGAACACCGGGCTCAACGTGCCCAGCGCCGGGTGCTTCACCTTCGACGGCGACCATGCGCTCGCCTACGTGCGGTCACGCAAGTACCAGTACCAGGTCGACGGGAAGTGGAAGGAAGACGGCGTCAGCGACCTGGGCCGGGTCTCGCGTCAGCAGGACTTCATCCGCCGGGCGATGTCGGCCGCGCTCGACAAGGGCATCCTCAACCCGAGCGTCGCCCGCGGCCTCATCAAGACCGCGGAGGAGAACGTGGTGGTCGACGACGAGTTGACGCCGAGCATGATGCTCGAGTTCGTCGGTGTGCTGCGCAACCTCGACCCGTCGACGGTCGCGTCGTACCAGATCGAGGCCGAAGGCTCGAACCAGAGCGGCGCCTCGGTGCTGATCCCCAAGCTCGGCGGCTCGAACATGCAGCGGATCCTCGCCGTGTTCCGTGGTGAGGCACCACTCGCTTCGAGCGCACCGACGACCGTCGGCTCGGGGAGCACGGTCGCTCCTTCACCCGGCGTCGCCGGGCCGGACGAGAACGCCAAGGGCGTCGTGCCGCCGCGCGACGTCGAGTGCTGCCGCAGCCGGCTCAGCCCTCGCGCACCCGGCCGATCGCCTCGGCGACCGAGGCCGGTCCGTCCACGGTCGTCAACCGCGCCCCGGTGCGCCGGGCGAATGCCTGAGCCTCGGCGTCATCGCCCTCGGGCGCGATGACGACCAGCTCGTCCAGCCCCGCCGCGGCGGCGAACGGGTCGCCGTCGACCGTCGCTCGGCAGTCGCTCAACAGGATCGTCACCTTGCGTCCGGCCCTGCTGCGGCGCAACTGGTCGGCAGCGCCGAGCAACGCTCCGGCAAGGTCGGTGGTGCCGAACCCGCGCAGCGCGAGCACATCGGTGACCACCCGCTCGCTCGACTTGTCCACGTCCTGGCTCTTGGCGGCCACCACGTCCTTGCCGAAGGCCAACACGCTGTAGTCGGACGGTGCCCGCCAGGCCACGGCGGCAGCGGCGACGGCCGAGGTGGCGAGTGGTGTGCCTCCCATCGAACCGCTGCGGTCGACCAGCAGGCACAGCGCCGTGCCCGGCTGGGCCCAGCCGCGCACCCGCAGGCGTTCGACGTCGAGGCCCTGCGCAGCCGTCACCGACCGCCGGCGCCCGGCTCCGCCCGACTCGACGATCGCGTCGAGGCTCGCATCGATGTCGAGATCGCCACCGTCAGGGCGATAGGGCTGCTCGACGAGCTTGCCGACCCCGCGGGGTCGGCTCGGCCCGCGACGCGAGATGTCGAGGAACAGCCGCCCGGCCAGGCGGCGAGCCAGGCCGCGCAACGCCACGTCCGTCGCCCCGGTGAGGTCGGCGAGCATCGCCAGGGTCTCGTCGGGGTCGTCCTGCATCGCCTCGTCGAGCGCAGCCTCGTCGAGCTCACCGACCTCGGGCGACACCTGCTCGAAGCGCGGGTTGCGGGCCAACTCGCGCCGCGACGTGGTCTTGCGTTGGGCTTGCTGCACGGCCTCCTCGGCCTCGTCGCCCTCCTTCGCGCGCGGCGGCTGCTTCAGCGGGAGCTGCTGGCCCCAGTCGGGGCGCCAGCTTTTCCCTCGGCGTCACCCGCCCCGACACGTCCGAAGAGCTCCTCCCACAGCTCGGTCACGATGCCCTCGGCCGTGCGCGACGAACCCTCGCGGACCCGGATCCGGCCCGAGAGCGCGACGATCGCCGCGTCGAGGCCGACGCTCGGCTGGTAGGGGCCGAGCCCGCGCAGCGCGCCGAGGCTCGTGGCGACCAGAGCCAGGTCGATCGCGCCACGCACCGACGACCCCATCCGCAGGTCGGGATGCTCACGGGTGCGGCGCACCAGCTCGACGACCGTGCCGAGCCACACCGGCTCGAGCCGCTCGGGCAACGCCTGCTCGACGATCGCCACCTCGTCGGCAGCGCTCTGGTAGGTCATCGCCAGACGGCACATCCGGTCGTAGACGGCGCCGGAGATGCGCGCCGTGCCCACGGCGTCGAACGGGTTCATCGCCGCGACGAGCCGGAAACCGGGAGTGCACACCACACGTCCGAGCCGGGGCACGTGCAGCTCCTGCTCGCTCATCACGGTGATGAGCACGTTGAGGGTCTCCTCCGGGATCCGGTTGATCTCCTCGACGTAGAGCAGCGCCCCGTCGGTCATCGCGGTGACGAGCGGACCTGGCACGAACACGTCGGGCACGTAGCCGTCGGTGAGCACCCGAGCCGGGTCGAAATGGCCGACGAGGCGCGCCGGTGTGAGCTCGGCGTTGCCCTCGACGAACTCGAAGCCGATGCCGAGCTCGTGGGCGACGGCGCGCAGCAGCGCGCTCTTGCCGGTGCCGGGCGGCCCTTCGAGCACGATGTGGAGGTCGGCCTGCGGCGCCGCGACGGCGAGCTCGAGCTCGCGTCGACGCCCGACGACCGCGCCCGAGAGACGCGTGACGAGGTCGTCCATCTCGAGAGGCCTGTCAGTCGTACTTCAGCACGCCGCGGATGTTGGTCCCCGCGCGCATCGCCTCGTAGCCCTCGTTGACCCCTTCGAGCGGGTACTCGTTGGTGACCAGGCCGTCGAGGTCGAGCTGGCCCTCGCGGTAGAGCCCGATCAGCTTCGGGATGTCCGCTCGGGGGTTGCCCGAACCGAACAGCGACCCGACGAGCTGCTTCTCCATCAGCGTGAGGTCGAGCAGGCTCATCGAGGCGCTGTACTCGAGCGCCGGGTGGATGTTGGTGACGACCACGCGACCACGCTTGGAGGCCAGCGCCATGGCCGAGCCGATCACCTCGCCCGAGCCGACGCCCATGGTCATGATGACCTTGTTGGCCATGGTGCCCCAGGTGAGCTCCTGGATGCCGGGCAGCGCCTCTTCCATCGACGAGAACGTGTGCGTGGCGCCGAACTCCATCGCCTTCTCGCGCTTGAACTCCACCGGGTCGATGGCGATGATCCGCTTCGCACCGGCCAGCTTCGCGCCCTGGATGGCGTTGGCGCCGATGCCGCCCACACCCACCACGGCCACGGTGTCGCCGGGCTTGACCTCGGCGGCGTAGACGCTCGAGCCCCAGCCGGTGACGACGCCGCAGCCGAGCAGGCAGGCCCGGTCGAGGGGCACGTCCTTGTCGATCTTGATGCAGCTCGCCTCGTTCACCACCGTGTGGTGGG
>DAINND010000162.1:0-7170 GCA_036736065.1 Ilumatobacteraceae bacterium | reverse complement strand
TTCTCGGAGAGGTCGCCGTGGCTGCGTGCTTCGGCGATTGCCTTGATGACGTTGGGACGATCCTCGGACTTCAACCGTTTGCGCTCTGCACGCAGCATCTCGGCGCCGCGCATGGTCATGGGATTGCGCTTCACGGGGAGTTCTCCTTCATGCGAGGACCTCGCGATGCAGGTCCTGCAGCCGGTTCACGTCGACCTGGTCGAGCGAGTCCAGAGCCTCGCAGGTCGCAAGCGCGGCGGCAAGGGTCGTGTAGTAGGTGACGCGTCGCTGCACGGCCTCGCGCCTGATGGAATGTGACTCGCGCACCGCCTGCTTGCCTTCGGTGGTGTTGACGATCAGCACGATCTCGCGGTGTTTGATCATGTCGACGCAGTGGGGGCGACCTTCGCGCACCTTGTTGACGCTGAGCACCGGCAGCCCGGCCGCGGCGATCGCCCGCGCCGTGCCTTCGGTGGCCACGAGTTCGAAGCCGCGGGCGAGCAGCTGCCTGGCAAGGTGCACCACGCCGGCCTTGTCGCGCTCGCGCACGCTGAGGAAGCAGCGGCCGGAGCGCGGCAGCACGACGCCCGAGGCGGCCTGCGCCTTGGCGTAGGCCTCGCCGAAGCTGCGGCCGGTGCCCATCACCTCGCCGGTCGACTTCATCTCGGGACCCAGCATCGGGTCCGCCTCGGGGAACTTCACGAACGGGAAGACGGCTTCCTTCACCGAGAAATAGCCGGGTCGGCGCTCGCGGGTGGCGCCGAGCGCCTCGAGCGAGCGCCCCGTCATCACGCGGGCCCCGATCTTGGCCAGGGGCAGGCCGATCGCCTTGGAGACGAAGGGCGCGGTGCGCGAGGCCCGCGGGTTGACTTCGAGCACGAACACCACGCCGTTCTGGATGGCGAACTGGATGTTCATCAGGCCGACCACGTTCAGCGCGAGCGCCAGTCGGCGCGTCTGCTCCCGCAGTTCATCCTGCAGCGACTGCGACAGGCTGTTGGGCGGCAACGAACACCCGGAGTCGCCCGAGTGCACACCCGCCTGTTCGACGTGCTCCATGATGCCGCCGATCAGTACCTGCTTGCCGTCGCACACCGCATCCACGTCAACCTCAACGGCATCGTCAAGGAAACGATCGAGCAGTACGGGGCTCTCGTTCGAGACCCTCACCGCATCGGTCATGTAGGTGCGCAGGTCGTCCTCGTTGAAGACGATCTCCATGGCCCGACCGCCCAGCACGTACGACGGTCGAACGACCAGCGGAAAGCCCACCTCACGGGCGAGCGCGAGCGCCCGCTCCTCGGTGCGCGCGGTGGCGTTGGCCGGCTGGCGCAGCCCGAGCGCCTGCACCAGCTTCTGGAATCGTTCGCGGTCCTCGGCAACATCGATGGAGTCCGGTGAGGTGCCGATGATTGGTGCCCCCTCCCGTTCGAGCGCCCGGCACAGCTTGAGCGGGGTCTGCCCGCCGTACTGCACGATCACCCCTTCGGGCTTCTCGCGATCGATGACCTCCAGCACGTCCTCGAGCGTCAGCGGCTCGAAGTACAACCGGTCGGAGGTGTCGTAGTCGGTCGACACCGTCTCGGGGTTGCAGTTGATCATGATCGTCTCGAAGCCGTCCTCGCGCAGGGCGAGCGCCGCGTGTACGCAGCAGTAGTCGAACTCGATGCCCTGGCCGATACGGTTCGGACCGCCGCCGAGAATGACGATCTTGCGCCGCGTGGTGGGCGCAGCTTCGCACTCCTCCTCGTAAGTCGAGTACAGGTAGGCCGTCGAGGTGGCGAACTCGGCGGCGCAGGTGTCGACACGCTTGAACACCGGTCGGATGCCGAGACGCCGCCGCATCGCCCGCAGGTCGCCCTCGCTGCGTCCCACCAGGCGCGCCAGCCGGCTGTCGGAGAATCCCTTGCGCTTGAGCGCGCGCAGACGCTCTGCGGAGAGGGCGGCATGGCCTCCACGCTGGAGCTCTACCTCCAGCGCGACCAGCTCGCTGATCTGCTCGAGGAACCACGGGTCGATACGGCTCAGTTCGTGGATGCGCGCGAACGACCAGCCGGCGCGAAAGGCGTCGGCCACTTGCAGCAGCCGATCCGGACCGGGCAGGCGCAGGTTCTGCGCGAGCGCCGTCGCGGCGTCCTCGTCGAGAGGCAGCCGGGTCACCGGAGTGAGTCCGTCGAGCCCCGTCTCGAGGCCGCGCAGCGCCTTCTGCAACGACTCCTGGAAACTGCGACCGATGGCCATGACCTCGCCCACAGACTTCATTTGCGTGGTCAGCCGGTCGTTGGCCCCGCGGAACTTCTCGAAGGTGAAGCGCGGAATCTTGGTGACCACGTAGTCGATGGTCGGCTCGAAGGACGCGGGGGTCGCGCCGCCGGTAATGTCGTTGCGCAGCTCATCGAGGGTGTAGCCGACGGCGAGCTTGGCGGCGATCTTGGCGATCGGGAAGCCGGTGGCCTTCGAGGCGAGCGCGGACGAGCGCGACACCCGCGGGTTCATCTCGATGACCACCTGGTCGCCCGTCGCCGGGTCCACGGCGAACTGCACGTTGCTGCCACCGGTCTCGACGCCCACGCGGCGGATGCAGGCGAACGCGGCGTCGCGCATCTGCTGGTACTCGACATCGGACAGCGTCTGGGCCGGCGCCACCGTGATCGAGTCGCCCGTGTGGACACCCATCGGGTCGACGTTCTCGATGGAGCAGATGATGACGCAGTTGTCGGCGCGGTCGCGCATCACCTCGAGCTCGTACTCCTTCCACCCGGCGATGCTGCGCTCGATCAGGATCTCGCTGATCGGGCTGGCGGCCAGGCCGTTGGCGGCGATGTGCTCGAACTCGGCGAGCGTCGACGCGATGCCGGTGCCACGGCCACCCAGGATGTAGGCGGGTCGGATGATCGCCGGCAGGCCGATCTGGCCGACCACGGCACGGGCTTCGTCCATCGTGTGCGCCGTGCCGCTCGGTGGCACGGACAGGCCGATCTCGATCATCGCCTGCTTGAACTTCTCGCGGTCCTCGGCCGTGGCGATGGCCTCGGCGTTGGCGCCGATCATCTCCGGCGTGCCCGGGACCCCGATGATGCCTCGCTCGAACAGCGCCATCGCCGTGTTCAGACCGGTCTGGCCACCCATCGTGGGCAGCACCGCATCGGGGCGTTCGCGCTCGATGATCCGGGCGACGACTTCCCACGTGATCGGCTCGATGTACGTGGCATCGGCGAAGTCGGGGTCGGTCATGATCGTGGCCGGGTTCGAGTTGACCAGCACCACGCGGTAGCCCTCCTCACGGAGGACCCTGCAGGCCTGGGTGCCCGAGTAGTCGAACTCGCAGGCCTGACCGATGACGATCGGGCCGGACCCGATGATGAGGATCGACTCGAGGTCGGTGCGCCGCGGCATCACGACACCCCGAGTTCCGGTGCGACGAGGTCGAAGGTGTAGCCGGAGCGAACGCTCCCGAACGCCACCGAGAAGGGTCGGCCGTCGACGAACCCCGCTGGATCGTCGATCATCCCTGCGAACATCGCGAACAGGTACTTCGCGTCGTGCGGACCGGGGCCGGCCTCCGGGTGGTACTGGACGCTGAACGCCGGCACGTCGCGCACCCGCATCCCCTCGACGGTCATGTCGTTCAGGTTGAGGTGGGTCACCTCGGCGCGCCCTTCGATCGACGCTGGGTCGACGCAGAAGTTGTGGTTCTGGCTCGTGATCTCGATCTGTCCCGAGGCTTCGTGCCGCACGGGGTGGTTGCCGCCGTGATGCCCGAAGGGCAGTTTGAAGGTCTCCCCTCCGATGGCCCGGCTGAGCAGCTGATGCCCGAGGCAGATGCCGAACACCGGGACCTCGCCGAGCAACTGCCCGATCGACGCCACGGCGTAGTCGACGACCGAGGGGTCGCCCGGGCCGTTGGACAGGAAGACCCCGTCGGGCTGCAGCGCCAGCACCTCGGCGGCAGGGGTCGACGCCGGCACGACGTGCACCCGGCCGAGCGAGGCCAGGTCGCGCAGGATGCTCTGCTTGATGCCGAAGTCGTAGGCGACGATCGTCCTCGGGCCGTCACCGACGGTGTACGGCGCAGCGGTCCTCACCTCGGCCACGAGGTCGATCCCGGCGGTCCCCCGCTCGAGGGTCGCTGCGCGGGGCAGGGCGGCCACGTCGACGGCGGCGGCGACCGCTCCGAACGCGCCCGGCATCGAGCCGGTGTCCCGCAACAGACGGGTGAGCCGACGCGTGTCGATCCCTGCGATCCCGCTGATCCCGTAACGGCTGAGCATGCCGTCGAGCGATGCCACCGCGCGGTGGTTGCTGTGGCGACGGGCCAGGTCGCGCACGACCACGCCCCGGCAGAACGGCCGCCGCGACTCGAAGTCGGAGGCGTTCACCCCGTAGTTGCCGATGTGCGGATAGGTGAAGGTGATGATCTGACCCGAGTAGGACGGATCGGTGATCACCTCCTGGTACCCGGACAGCACCGTGTTGAACACGACCTCACCGCTCGAGATGCCGGTGGGCGACGTGGCGCCGATGAGCTCACCTTCGAAGGTGCTCCCATCGGCGAGGACGAGGGCCGCGGGGCGGATCATGCCAGCCACGCTACCTGCATAGATATGCAGAAGTCTGCATGAGAACTCATCATGTGCTCCTGCCGTACGGGCCTCACGGGACCCGCTTCACGGCGATGCCGACTGTAGCAGTGGCGTCGCGCCGCGACCCGCTCAGCCCGACGACTCCTCGATCATCGAGCTGCGTTGGTAGACACGCCACCAGTCGTTGGCAGCCACCAGCGTGAATGCACCGGCCTCGCGACCCCACACGAGCAGGTCGTCGGGTTCGAGCGTGGCCGGCAGCACCACGAACTCGACACGATCGGCAGCCGGCAGCCGCTGGAAGGCGAGCGTGTCGTCCACCCCGTAGAGCTCGGCGGAGAACGGCGTCGGGAACATGTAGATCTCCCGTCGATGGGCGAGGTGCGCCGTCAGGGAGTGTTGCGCCGCCACGACGGCGTCATCGGGGACGACCTCGATGATCTCTCGCCCTGCGACCGCAACCGGATGGCTCGGCGGCCAATAGGCCGGCAGGTCGCGGCTGAACGGCACCGAGCCCCATGCCCATGCCGACCACAGCGAGGTGCACAGCACGACGAGCACGAGCAGGCTGCGCCACCGTTCGGCGACCTTGCCGATGGCCCACACTGAGCCCATCACCAGCGCCGGCACGGCGACGAGCGCGTAGTGGTACTCGATCTGGTACTGGTACCAGAAGGTGCTGAGCATGTTGGCTGCGAGGACCAACGTGCTGATCAGGGCCACGCTCGGGGCGCGCAGGAACATCCACGCCACCGGGAGGGTCATCTGCCACAGGTACCAGGGGCGGCCATCACTGCGATAGTGGCGCAGCACCTCGAGCGGATCGGTGAACACGGTCCGCAAGAAGCCGGTCGGCCCGCCGAAGGGCACCCGCCACGCATTGCGGGTGGGCACGCCGATCAGGCTGCGCATGATGACGAGCATCGCCACCGCCATGAAGGCCAGGCTGCCCACCACGGTCGCGATCCCGATGCGCACGTTGCGCTTGAGCGCCACCCACACGCCGAGCGGCACGACCACCACGGACGCGCCCTCCTTGACCATCAGTGCGAGCACGACGAACACGACGTACATCCGCCACCGCCGCTCCACCGCGGCGTAGATGGCCATGCCGACGAGGACGGCGATGAAGGAGTCCGGGTGGAAGTTCTCCCGGTTGGTCCAGCCGACGGCCGGGTGGAGCAGGTAGCAGCACGACAGCACCCATGCCAGCGCCTCGTTGCCGAGCAGACGGCGGGCCAACAGGAACACCGGCACCGCGCCGAGGCCGATGACCAGGGACTGGCCCACCAGCAACACGATCGAGCCTGGCAAGAACCAGAAGAACGGGACCATGAGCAGCAGGATGAACGAGGTGTGATCGCCGATGAGGTTGCGACCCATCAGCGTCACGAAGGGCGCCTCGAAGCGCGACAGCAGCCAGACACCCTGGTCGTAGAGCCCGTAGTCATAGGCCGACGTACCGAGGCCGTTGTGGGCGTCGAGCGACACCCGGGAGAAGTAGGTCGTGTACCCGGCGATGCTGGCGATCAGCAGCCACTGCCAGACCGACACCGCATGCAGCCGGTCGGACAGGCTGCGTCGACGGGAACCGGGGTCGCCCCCAGGCTCAGCCGCCTCGACCGGATCGACCGGATCGACCGAGCCCACATCGTCGGCGAGGTCGGCGGCCATGCTCGGTCACCGACCGTCGTGGTGCTCGACGTCGTGGTCCGACGAGGGGTCCGGGCCGCCCGCTGGGCGCAGCGCGGGCACGAGCGCCGAGAGGACGCCGTTGACGAACCGTCCCGAATCATCGGTGGAGAAGCGCTTGGCGAGCTCGACGGCCTCGTCGATGACCACCGCGACCGGCACGTCGCGGCGGGCCAGCAGCTCGTAGCCGGCGATGCGCATGACCGTGAGATCGATGAGGGGCATCCGCGCCAGCGTCCAGCCATGGGCGTGGCTGGCGATCGCAGCATCGAGGTCGTCACGGTGGGCTTCGACGCCGCGGACGAGCGCGACGGTCGACTCGTCGGGCTCGAGCACCTGTGCGCCGAGCACGTCGTCGACCGACACCTGCTTGGTCGCCGATTCGTAGAGCAGCAACAACGCACGCTCCCGGGCCTCGGAGCGCCGATCGCCGTCGGGGCCCGACGACCGCTGGCGCCGAGAGCGGTCCCGTGCCATCAGACGCGGGTGATGTACTCGCCGGACCGGGTGTCGACCTTGATCCGGTCGCCGATGTTGACGAAGAGGGGGACCTGGACGACCTTGCCGGTCTCGAGCGTCGCCGGCTTGCGCGCACCGCTCACCCGGTCACCCTGCACGCCCGGCTCGGTGTCGGCCACGCTGAGCTCCACCGATGCCGGGATCTCGACGGTGACGATCTCACCGTTGTAGTAGGCGATCTGCGCCACCGCCTGCTCGACCAGGTAGTCGGCAGCCTCGCCCAGCTTGGACGGGTGCACGTTCGTCTGGTCGTAGGACTCGGTGTCCATGAACACGTAGTCGTCGCCGTCACGGTAGAGGAGCTGCATGTCCTTGCGGTCGAGCAGCGCCTGCTCGACGCGCACGCCGGCGTTGAACGTGCGCTCGAGGACGGCCCCCGTGCGGACGTTGCGCAGCT
>DAINND010000161.1:1246-7191 GCA_036736065.1 Ilumatobacteraceae bacterium | reverse complement strand
CGCCTCGGCGTGTGCCGACCCACCATCGACCCGTCCGCCGGCCCGGAGCGCGGACGTGCGGGGCATCGACCACCCTCGGCGCAGCGTCGTCGCCGACCGCGCCGCATTGAGCATCGTCTCCCGCACCGACCTCCTCACACCACACCTGGAGTACCGATGACTTCGATCATGGACCGCCCGGCGATCATCGGCGGCTCGCCGGTGCGCACCACCGACTACCCCTCGTGGCCGATCTGGGACGAGCACGAGCGGACCCAACTGCTCGAGACGCTCGAGGCCGGTGGCTGGTGGCAGGGCAACGGCGACAAGGCGGCCACGTTCGCCGCGCAGTTCGCCGCCTACCACGGCGCCACCTACGGCATGGCCCTCACCAACGGGACCCACACCCTCGAAGCCGCGCTCGCGGCATGCGACGTGGGCGACGGCGACGAGGTGCTCGTGCCGGGCATGACCTTCATCGCCTCGGCCTCGGCCGCCCTGGCGGTGAACGCCACGCCGGTGCTCGTCGACATCGACCCGGACACGCTGTGCATCGACCCGGTGGCGGCCGAGGCGGCGATCACGCCACGCACCAAGGCGATCGTGGCGGTGCATGTCGCCGGGGCGGCGTGCGACCTCGACGCGCTCACCGACCTGTGCGCGCGGCGCGGCCTGCGCCTGATCGAGGACTGCGCCCACGCCCACGGCACGTTCTGGCGTGGCCGCGGGGTGGGCTCGTGGGGCGACTTCGGCAGCTTCTCGATGCAGCGCTCGAAGTTGATGACCGCTGGCGAGGGCGGCGTGCTCATCTGCAACGACGAGGAGCTGCGCGACCGTGCCTGGGCCTATGCCGACTGCGGCCGGGTGAAGGGCGAGTGGTTCTACCACCATGCCACCTACGGCTCGAACCTGCGGATGAGCGAGTGGCAGGGCGCCGTGCTGCTCGGCCAGCTGCAGCGCTTCGCCGAGCAGAACCGCATCCGCAACGACAACGCCGTGGCACTGAACGCGGCGCTCGACGAGATCCCCGGCATCCGCGCCCCGCGGCGCGACCCGCGGATGGACAGCCAGGGCAACTACTGCTTCGTGTTCCACTACGACGCCGAGCAGTTCGCCGGCATGTCGCTGCGGCGTTTCGAGAAAGCGCTCGCCGCCGAGGGCATCCCGATGGGTGTGTCGTACCCGGCGCTCAGCGACCTCGCCGTGTTCCGCAACCGCAACTTCGCGCCGCGCCTTCGCGAGCACGCGCCCAGCATCGACTACTCGACGCTGCACCTGCCCCGCGCCGAGCACGCGGCGGCCAGCACGGTCTGGTTGCAGCACCGGATGCTGCTCGCCTCGCGTGAAGACGTGCTCGACGTGGCCCGCGCCGTGGCCCGCATCCAGGCCCACGCGGGCGAGATCGCGAGCGCCTCGTGAGCGGACCGTTGCGGCTCGCGCTGCTCGGTCACGGCTTCATCGGCCAGCTGCACGAGCGCGCCGCGCTGGCCTGTGGCCTCGAGGTCACCCACATCTGCCGTTCCACCGACGACTGGCGGGCCGTCGTGGCCGCCGACGATGTCGATGCCGTGGTGATCGGCACCCCGAATGCGCTGCACCACCCCCAGGCAATGGCTGCGCTCGCAGCAGGCAAGCACGTGCTGGTCGACAAGCCGATGGCGATGACCGTTGCCGAGGCCGACGAGATCGCCGCAGCCGCCGAGGCGACGGGGCGCACGCTGCTCGTCGGCCACATGTGGCGCTACCGCGACGAGGTGGTCGCCGTTCGCGACCGCATCGCCGCCGGCTCGGTGGGCCGGCCGGTGCGCACCCGCGGCTACGGCATCCACGCCGGGTGGGGGCCGAGCGGGTGGTTCACCGATCCGGCACTGGCCGGGGGCGGGGCGCTCATCGACATGGGTGTGCACGCCATCGACACGGTCCGCTTCCTGCTCGGCGACCCCCAGCCGGTGCGGGTCGAGGCGTCGGTGGGCACGGCCTACGGCGACTACGCGGTCGACGACGACGCCGTGGTGCTGATCGAGTGGAGCAACGGGGTGCGCAGCGTGGTCGAGAGCGGCTGGTGGCAGCCGCGCCTCGACGGCGTCGAGGCCGACACCGAGGTGTACGGCACGGCGGGCTACGAGCGCATCTGGCCGCAGTTCACTCCGGACCATCCGGCGCCGGCCGACTACGTGCACTGCGACCTGCCGATGTACCAGGCGCAGATGGCCGACTTCGCCCACTGCTGCGCCACCGGCACCACACCGCTCGCCTCGGCCGAGGTGGGGCTCACCGCGATGCGCATTGTCGAGGCCGCCTACCGCAGCGCAGGGCTGCGCAGCTGACGATCGGCGACCAGGTATTCAGTCAATGCTCTTGACTGAATAGCGCGGGGTTCCTACACTCCGCCCGGGGACACGCGGGGGACGCGTGACGACACAAGGGGGACATCATGAGCTACAGCACCAGCCAACGCCGTCGGCGTTGGGCTGCCGTCATCGCTGCGGGCGCGCTCGCCGTCGGCGTCGCCGCGTGCGGCGGTGACGACCAGGAGCCGGAGGCCGGCGCCACGACGGCCGGCGCCACCGAGACCACGGCCGGGGCCACCGAGACCACCGCCGGCGGCACGGAGACGACCGCCGGCGGCACCGACACCACGGCCGCGCCGGCCGACTGCGGTGAGGCCGGCGATGCCGGCGAGATCAATGTCTTCCTGATCCCCAGCCCGTCGAGCACGGCCATCCAGTCGTTCATCCCCGCGTTCGAGGAGCAGACCTGCATCAAGGTCAACTTCTCCGAGACGCCCTACGGCGAGGCGCACCAGAAGCAGCTGCTCGCCTACCAGCAGGGCGACGGCCAGTACGACGTCGCCCAGTTCGACAACACGTTCCTGGCGGCCTTCGGCGCAGCCGAGGCGATGACGCCGCTCGACGACTACCTGGCCGGCAGCGCCGAGTACGACATCGCCGACTTCAGCGCCGGCCAGCAGGACTACGGCAAGTACGACGGGGCGACGTTGGGCCTGACACTGTCGACCGAGCCGATGATCCAGTGGTACCGCACCGACATCTACGAGGAGCTGGGCCTCACCCCGGCCACCACGTGGGACGAGTACCTGGCCAACGCGAAGGCGATCAAGGAGTCCGGCAAGGCCGACGGCGCGCTGCTCGGCTTCGGCCCGAACGTGTCGTGGTGGTGGATGACGCTGGTGTGGAGCTTCGGCGGTCAGCTGTACGACGACAACCTGGCCCCGACGGTCAACTCACCCGAGGTGATCGAGGCCACCAGCTTCTTGAAGGAGATGGTGCAGTACGGCCCGGAGGGTGCGATCAGCGCCAACGGTGACGACGTGATGTTCAAGTTCCTGTCGCAGGACATCGGCTCGATCGTCCAGTACTCGGGCTACTACGGCTTCACCAAGGACCCGTCGTTCACCGAGTTCGGCGACAAGACCGGCACGGCCAAGAGGCCGCTCGGCGCGGTCGACATCACCCACCTCGCCGGCTGGAACATCGGCATCCCTGCCGACTCGCAGAACAAAGACGCCGCGTGGGCCTTCCTCGAGTTCGTGCTCGGCAAGAGCAACGCCGAGGCCTACCTGAACTCGGGTGCTGCTGCCATCGGTCGTACCTCGATCACCTCGAACGAGGCGCTGCTCGCCGACAACCCGTATCTCGAGTTGTTGAGCATCCCGGACTCGAGCCGCATCGAGCGCTACCCGCAGCTGAAGGTGTGGCCCGAGATGGACGTCGCGATCGTCCAGGCCGTCACCGCCATCCTCTCGGACCAGGTGTCGGTCGAGGAGGGCCTGAACCAGCTCAACGCCGACCTCGAGCCGATCCTCGCGGCCGAGAACGGCTGAGCCTTCCCCGAACGGACCGACTGCGATGACGACGGAGGGGCTCGCACCCACCATGGATGCGGGTCTCTCCGTCGTCGCGCGTCGCAGCGGCCGTCTGCGCCGCCGTCGAGCGGCGATGCTCACCCTGCCGTCGTGGCTGATGCTGCTCGCGCTGTTCGCCATACCGATCATCGTGGGCATCTACCTGTCGACGCGTAGCGACAAAATCGGTGCCTTCGTGCCGGGCACGGGTGTGGGCCTCGACAACTACCGGCGCGACGTGTTCGACAAGACGTTCGTGACCGCGCTGGTGACGACGCTCATCATCACCTTCATCGGTCTGGCCATCCAGCTGCCCGTGGGAATCGGCCTGGCGGTGGTGTTGCACCGCAACCTGCGCGGCACCCGCCTGTTCCGCACGGCGCTGCTGTTGCCGATGCTGCTCACCCCGGTGGCGGTGGGCCTGATGTGGCGGTTCATGCTCGACGCCGACATCGGGGTGGTGAACTGGCTGCTCGAGCAGGTGGGTCTGTCGCGCATCGGCTGGCTCGGCGAGAAGTGGGCCGCGCGCGTGGCGATCGCCCTGGTCGACTCGTGGCAGAGCATCCCGTTCGTGATGCTGATGACCCTGGCGGCGCTGTCGGCGCTGCCCGAGGGCCCGCACGAGGCGGCCCGGGTCGACGGCGCCAGCAACTGGCGGGTGTTCCGTCACGTCACGCTGCCGATGCTGCGCCCCGTGCTGTTCGTCACCTTGATGATCCGCCTGGTCGACAGCTTGAAGCTGTTCGACATCATCTTCATCCTCACCCGAGGAGCACCGGGCAACGCCACCGAGACGCTCGGCCTGCTCACCTACAACACCGGGTTCAACTTCCTCCAGACCGGGCGCGCTGCGGCGCTGGGGGTCGCCACCGCGGTGATCACCCTGCCGGTCTACGTTCTCTGGCTGCGGTCGCAACGGAGGTCGATATGAGTCGCGCCAACACCAGTCGGATGGGCAGGATCGTCTCGTACGCCGTCCTCGCCGCGGCCGTCCTGTTCGCGCTGTTCCCGCTGTTCTGGACGTTCTCGACGAGCATCAAGAACCGCATCGCCTCGTTCTCGAACCCGCCGCGCTTCGTCGACTTCACGCCGACGCTCAAGAACTACCGCAAGCTGTTCTCGACCGAGGTGTTCGGCCAGGTCGTGTGGAACACGATGGTCGTCACCGTCACCTCCACCCTCATCTCGGTGGGGGTGGGAACGCTTGCCGCCTACGCCCTTGCCCGCCACCGCCGCTTCCCCGGTCGGCGCCCGTTCGAGGCGACGCTCGTGCTGGTGCGCGCCCTGCCGGGCGTGGTGCTGATCGTGCCGATCTACCAGCTCGCAACCCGGCTCGGGCTCTACAACAACCTATGGGCGCTCATCGCCATCTACGCCACGGTGAACCTGCCGTTCGCCATCTGGCTGATGACCGGGTTCATCGAGCAGATCCCCGCCGAGGTGGAAGAGAGCGCCCGCACGGACGGGGCCAACGGGGTGAAGACGTTCTTTCTCGTCGTGTTCCCACTGGCGGCGCCCGGCATCGTCGCCACGTCGATCTTCGTGGCGCTGCTGGCGTGGAACGAGTTCCTCATCCCGGTGCTGCTCGCCGGCGAGGACTCCAAGACGCTGCCCGTCTACATCTCCGGCTTCGTCTCGGCGCGTACGCTCGACTGGGGGCCGATGGCTGCGGCCAGCTCGCTGGCCATCGTGCCCATCGCCTTGTTCACGGCGCTCATCCAGCGCCGGTTGGTGACCGGCCTCAGCTCGGGGGCGGTGAAGGAGTGAGCCGTTCCATCCAGCCGCTCGACCGTCACGAGGTGGTTCGCCGTGCCAACGTCGAACGTGTCTTCCGGGCCATCGGCGAGCAAGGGCCGATCAGCCGCAACGACCTGGTGCGCATCACCGGGCTGTCGAAGCCGACCGTGCTCTCCGTGGTGGCCGCGCTCGAGGACGAGGGGTTGGTGCACGGGGTGCCGCTGCCGTCGAATGGCGCCGGGCGCACCCCGCTCGGCTACGCGCACAACCCGGTCGCCGCCTACGCGATCGGCATCGACCTGGGCGGTACCAAGGTGGCCGCCGCAATCGCCGACCTGAGCGGCACCGTGCTGGCCGAGCGCGA
>DAINND010000161.1:0-1236 GCA_036736065.1 Ilumatobacteraceae bacterium | reverse complement strand
CGAAGAGCCGACCTCGCAGGAGGGCGGTGCCGCCGTGGTGCGCCAACTGGCTGCCATCGCCAAAGCCGTCACCCGCGACGCCGGGGTGGCCTGGAGCCGCGTCGATGCCGTGGCCGTGGGCAGCCCCGGTGTGGTGGGCCCCGACGGCACGCTCGACCTGGCGAGCAACGTCGCGGGCCTCGGCTCGCTGCGCCTCGGCGACGAGCTGCGCCGATCGTTGCGCGTGCCGGTGGCGGTGGAGAACGACGTCAACCTGGCCGCGGTCGGCGAGATGCACGCCGGTGTGGCGCGGCACTGCTCGACGTTCGCCCTCCTGGCCCTCGGCACCGGCGCCGGTATGGGCCTGGTGATCGACGGCCGGCTGGTGCGCGGCTCGCGTGGTGGTGCGGGTGAAGTGGCGTTCCTGCCGATCGGGGCCGACCCGGCCTCGGCCGAGGCCCACCGCCGTGGTGCGTTCGAGACAGCCGTGTCCGGCTCGGGTGTGCAGGCGCTGCTGGCCGACGAGCTGGCCCGCCGCAACGGCACGCCCACCACGCTGCGCCGCACCAGCGACGCGCGTGCCGTGTTCGCCGCTGCTGCGGCGGGCGATGCGGTCGGTCTGGCAGTGGTCGAGCAACACGCCGCCGTGGTGGCTCAGGCGCTGCTGGCCGTTGCGGCGCTGATCGACCCGCAGCTGGTCGTGCTCGGTGGCGGCATCGGGTCGAACCCGGTGCTGCTCGGTCCGGTGCGCGCCGCTGTCGAGCGGGTGGTGCCGTGGCCGCTGCGCGTCGAGACCTCGGCACTCGGTAGCCGCGCTGGGCTCATCGGGTCGGTCCATCACGCGCTGGCGTCGCTGCCGCGCATCGAATCGCACCGGGTGAGCGCCCGCCTGCAGGAGGAGCAACGGTGAGTGCAGGGGAGCATGCAGACGTGATCGGCCAGCCGTTCCGGTGCGAGGAGCACGACGTCGCCGATGTGCTGGCCGGGCTCGGCAGCTACACGGTGTGCGTGAACGATCCGCCGTGGTCATCGTTGGCCGGCCGGGTGGCGCCGCCCGTGCGAGTGGTGCCCGCGTGGGACATGGACATCGACCACCTCGAGCGGGTGGCGGCCGAGGCCGACGGCGCCGAGGTGGTGGTGGGCCTGGGCGGTGGCACCGCGCTCGACACGGCCAAGCTCCTCGCCTGGCGTCGGGGCCTGCCGCTGGTGCAGGGGCCGACGATCACGTCGGTCGACGCCGGCTTCACCGACGCCATC